>JANLSE010000347.1:0-21592 GCA_031362265.1 Roseiflexaceae bacterium | reverse complement strand
TTTATCCTCTACACGATGCAACAGTGGGTTGCAAAGCTGTATGATACAAAAAACTACCAAGACTATCCCTAGCACCGCCAGCGCATAGCCAGGGTTAAACACACTTCCAATAACGCCAGCAACTAGTGTTCCAAGTGGAGTGCTGCACTGCGAGATCAGACGGCGTACAGCAAACACACGCCCTTGCAGCTCGGGTGGGGTTTGAGTCTGCCAGATAGTCTGCGAATGCGCATTCATGGCAGGGCCAACGAAGGCTAGTAAGAATACCGATGCGATCGCCAGATCAAACTGCTGGCTTAAGCCAAAGATTACCTGCATCAGCCCAGCAAAGAGCATTGGTGCCACTACACCTACGACGCGACGCTGTTTCAAGCCACCCCAGATACTGATCGCAATACCACCAGCAACGCCACCCAAGCCAATCGCCATGGTAAGCCCAGCTAACGCCGATTCAAATGACATCCCGCGCGCAGCCCAATCTTCGGCATAGTTGAATTTCACCATCAGTGGAATAAAAACACTCATTGGGGCAAAGATCAGGTTCGCAACCGTAAACGTGCCCAATAACCATAGTAATGGTCGCCGATCCCAAATATAGCTAACCCCAATCCGCACATCATCCCAGATCCGGCTACGCGCATGCTTCACGATCTCGGCCCGTTGTGGCATTGGGATACGTACAAAGAGGAGTGCCGTTGCAGAAACCAGGAATGTCAGCGCATCCACGCCAAATGCGAGCGCAGCGCCTTCGTGTATGCCGCCCAATATTGCTGGAGCGCTACCCTGGCGCGCTAATACTGGTAATGCGATTAGAACTGCTGCAATTGCTGGGGAAAGCACTTCGGCTAATGAATCAATTGTCTGCATCATGCCATTGGCACGCGGGAGCTTCGGCTTCGGCACAAGCATGACATACGAGGTGTCGAATGCGGCGAAATGGAATGTTGATGCGGTCGTGTAGATAATCGTCAAGATCAGCAGACTCCATAATTGCAGCATGCCTGTTGCCATAAGGCCAAGCGTGATCGCACTCACAACTGCACTTACCAGATCTGCCACAAGCATCGTCGTACGGCGGTCGTGTCGATCTGCCCAGGATCCAGCAATTGGTGCACCAAAAATGCGCGGTAACATGGCTGCTAAGGCAACCAGCGCGAGCGCAAACGCAAGCTCAGATTTCTGCTCAGGATGCGAGTAGAGACTCTGCGTGAGCCAGATCGTTACCGCGAAAAATGCTACCGCACTGCCAAACATCGAAATCGTCTGCGTACACCAGACAATTAGAAACGTTCGCCAACCATTGGCTGGAGGATGCTCTTCCATAAGAACCTCGTGTCAGCAATGAAGCCTGACAGTGACTTGATCTACACACTATGCATGCTTCATTGCTGCGGTAATTCCATAACCCGATCCGAAACCATACTCCATTGCTATGCACTATGTACTGTGCGCTGAGTGCTAACCCTACCATACCGAATGAGCTTCGCACCGAGCCACACAAACGATTTGCCGATCTGGCGCGAAACGTGCTGGAGCAGCGATATTTGGTTTGCGCGGAATTCACGAACGAGACGATCCTGTTCGGCTTCACGTAGATACTCGTTGTAGCGATTGCGTACGGTGATCACATCGAGCTCTGGGTGTTGATGATGCATCTTGGTTCCTCCACTTATTGATGTATTGGTGAATTTCATTACTATGGTGGTGATATTAGCATGTTGAATTACAATTGTCAATAGTCAATTGGCAATAATTACTACTCCAATAGGAGTATTTCACTATCATTCTCAAGGATCGCTAGGTGGAGTGGTAGAAGTCACCAATAGATAGTGATTTTCCTAGAGTGCTTGGATCAGTGCGAGGATGCCAAGAGTGGCAAGTGCCAGCCAGATCAGCACAATCACAACTACGGCTCCGCGGCTGACGGGGCGTCCGCTGGCGAAGGCAAGTTCGGCGCGTTGGCGTGATTCAACAAGTACATGGGGCGGGATGAGGCGTAGGACGAGGGCTATTCCCAGCGGCAGCAACACGAGGTCATCAAGCAGCCCAAGGATTGGCACAAAATCAGGAATGAGGTCGATCGGGCTAAAGGCATAGGCCACAATCAGGCCAGCAAGCAGGCGTGCGATCCATGGTGTGCGTGGATCGCGTGCTGCAAGGTAGAGTGCGTAGGTTTCGTGTTTGAGGGCACGAACCCGTTTACGCCAGCGCTGAAGAAGAAGCTGCGGCGACACATGTTGTATCTTTCGGAAGTATTATTCCCAGGTAGTATACAATATCAGCCTTTGATCACCAAATGCTCAGAAATAGCTTATCTTTCGCTCACACTACCTTAACAATGCAGTGTTATTCTTATACCCAGAGGCAATAAAGCCTAAACCACTGGTACAGCTTCCGCGAGCGCAAACGGGAGCCACCGTTCACCTCAACGCCTGGGTATGGTTCACTTCCTCTGGCCGGCGCTCAACTACGGGCCACGAACCATCCCAGGCGATCCTCTTTTCTCACCCAAACAGATAGCTTCACCACAGCGGGTACCCTTTGGGTGCAGAGACGCAAAGAGCGCTTGTATGCCCAAACTCTGTGCCTCTACACCCAAAGGGTAACCGCTGTGGTGAAGAGAGGCATGAGAACACGAGTTGGTATCAGCGTGTACGGATCAGGGGAAGATAGCGTTTCTGTGGTTCTGCCGTCGGCAATGGTTCTTGCGTTGGTATGGGAATAGGCGTCGCAGTTGGTGTCTGGGTGTCAAGGTTGAATACGCCATACTCCAGGACATTCAGCGCATCAAAACTCTGGATCGTGGCATGCCAGCCAGCACGAGGCGCAACACCTAATGGCGTTGCCAATTCAAAACTCAGGGTTTTTGCGCCAGCCGCAACCTCCTGTGTTACTTGCACAAGTAGGGCGCTGCGGGTAATACCATGGGCCTCCGCATCACTGACTGCAGCTGGCATCACGACAAGTGTATCATTACCAAAACCGCTTAAGGAACCTGGCACAATTTGATCTACTGCAACTTGGGGCGGAAGTGTTACGAGCACTGAGCCACCAATTGGAATCGGTTGTGCGCTTGTGAAATGTAATGTATATGCTGTCCCATTGTGTTCGGTACTGAGTGCGCTAAAACTGGCACCAGGAGTTACACGCGCATAGCCCAAGCGCTGGGCAATTGGCTGTGTGCTCATACTATAGTGCATCAGGTAGGTCGCACCCTCTTTCGAAAGATCGGCGGCCCACACATGATCGGGTGTGAAGCTGCCTGGATCATTGCTACCTGCCCAAACTGGCTGGCTAGGAATTGGCCGAACCCATGTATGACTGTCGCTAGATACCGCATAGCCAATCGTAAAACGGCCGCTAGCAAAATCTTTGGCCTCATACCACATTCGATAGACTACGCCATCTTTGATAACCCTGGGAACACCGACAGAGGCATCATCAAACTGATGGAGAAGGCCACGCCCTACAACCGCACCTGCCTCAGCACCAAGGATACGCGTCCAATGCAGGCCATCTGGCGATGTTGCATAGCCAATCCGAAACGTATAGCCCGCCTCCAGATTCACACCTTCATACCACATGCGATAACAGGTTGAGCCATTTGTGATCCCTGGGCATGGTGCCGCAACACTCGCAATATCCTTTAGCACAAATGGGGCATTCACGACATGACGATCGAAACGGCCTATCACCCCAGATGGCCGCAAAACCGCAGATTGTGCCAATGCCCCTGGGACGCGCACCCAATCGGTGCCATTTGTGGATGTCGCATATCCAATCCCCTCAATATAGTTCTGGCCATAGCCGGCGTACCACATCTTGAAGATCGTACCATCCTTGATAACCGACATATACGCAGGCCCGACACTATCAAAGTGGCCACTTGGGCCAGGGCCAAGTACACTTCCACCCACAGCGGTACCCGCAACCCGCGTCCATGTCCGCCCATCTGGAGAGATCGCATAGCCGATACGGGTGATCCCTTCCGTGACATCACCGACATACCACATGCGATAACATATATTGCCATCGGCAATCCCTGGGCAGGGTGCTACTGCACTGGCAACATCCCGCAGGATCGCCGGGGCGAAAACCTGATGGGTATCGAAGGTTGTGCCATCGCCGCCGCAACCCGAACTGGGCAACCCGAATATAGCTCCTTCTAGCGCCGTAGAACATGTTCCTGGTACATGCACCCAGGGCTGATTGGCTGGCAGAAGCGCCAATGCAGAAGAGCCACCAATGAACAAGAAAATGCCAACAAACAGTGCGCCAATCATGGATGATCGTTGAGTAGAACGTAGCACACAGTCCTCATTCAGATACGAGATTACCAACATCAGTAGTATCTTACGATGGTCGAATGAATCTTGGATGAATCGATTGCACAGGAGAATCAAACAGACCAATCTGCTCGGTACGCCGAAATAGCGTCTCGAAGTCGGCTGGTTCAAATGCTTTACGCAACCTGCCAACATACGAGGTGAGCAGAGTATCATGATAATAATCAATATCATAATCATGGGCGCTGCTGCCCGATACCTGGTTATCTGCGCTATCGGGTAGCCAGATCTGCGCCCCATGGCGATTACGGTAGTGCCGCACCCGTTCACCACGCGCCCATTCGGTACGGCCAGCATTCCGCAGCGCTTCATATGCCGCTTCGCGCTGGCGTTGCCGCGAATTCATATATTCTGCGGAACTCTTCGAAAGCCGCACGCGGGTTGCAAGATCATCGGCGGGAAGCAGCCGATCACGTAATGCAGCGACCGTTTCTAGATACGCTTGACGGACACCCATTACATCACCTCGCAGTAGGCAGTGGAGCGCTGTAACCAGAAAGCGCTCACCAAATGGCTCCGAGCGGCTCGACCGTAATGCTGCACCGCGAACAATCAAGCGGCCATCATAGGTCAGTAAGGCATAGTTTTTCACTTCATGGCTGAACATGGCTTGGTAGCGGCCCTCGTATTCGAGGCGAATCCCAGCTGGCAACGTTGCCGCCACATCTGCAACCAGGCTACGCTCGCGGTTCTCATCCCAGCCGGGTGGAACCGCAAAATAGACCCCATCGGTATCGGCCTCTATCAGCGCAACCCCACGGCCACGCAATTCGCCTACCACATGATCCAGAACCTCACGGCCACGCCGTGTTATTTCATCTGCAGCAAATCGATCGGCAAAGAGCGCCATCGAGCCCGCGCCCAAATAGCCATAGGCAGAATTGATCACAAGCTTCATTGCAGCCTGGAGCGCATTATGATGGGCAGCATCAAGTGAACCGGGAACAGCATCACGTGCGGCCCGTTTGTGTGCAAGCCGTAGCTCTGTCAGGCGGGTGACAATCGCAAGCAACGCACCAAGCTGATCGGCTTTTGGCCCGATAGCATACGTGATCATCAACGAAGGGTAGAGTGAAGCAACATCGGCTTTGACAACATGCTCAGCGATGCCTTCGCCAAATAGGTGCATTGCCCCACCGGTGTGCGGTGTGGTAGCGCCACGCGCAGCAACCCCTGGGCGCGGTGGCGCAGCTCCAGCCCGCAGGTAGGCCCGTAGTAAAATCGGCTCCAGAATGCCCATAGCCGGGCCAGCATTATTGAGGCGCTCATAACGTCGTGGAGCCATGCCTGCCAACGCAAACGCGGGCAATAGCAGCCGCCGCGAAAGCGCATCGACCTCACTTACATCATCGAGCGCATAACGCCGCACCGCGTCTGGGTCGCTCTGGTAGCGATCATAGATTGAGGCACCTGCAATATAGACTCGATCCGGTGCAGCGATGCCAAAATGCCGTGCAACATCCTTCAGCCGATGGTTTGGCAGATCACGCGTCACAAAATCATGGCGGCGCACAGCGTCGAGTGTGTCGACAAGCTCACGGCCTGCAAGGGTATAGCGATGGCGGCGCGGCGCATCTGGATCATCGGATGGTGGATCATACAAGCGTGTTAGCCCAGGTGGGCCTTCTGGCCGCCCAAGGTCTAATTCAACCTGATGAACACGTGCGCGCTCTTCCAAAAAGGGCAAATCGAAGCCAAACAGATTATGATTCTCGATAACATCCGGATCGTGCTGGCGAACGAGCGCACATAGATCAGCAATCAGACGCGGCTCATCCGCCTCGGTTGGAGCTTCCAGGACGGCTGCTAACCCTTGCGTATCACGAATCGCAGCCATGAAGATACGGCCCTGCTTTGGATCAAGCGCCGTCGTTTCAAAATCGATCTGCATGCGGCGTAGGTCGTCGAATACCATACCGCGAAACGATGTACGACCACTTGCCATCAAGTATTGTTCAACTGGCCCAACCCGAATATAACGATCTTCTAATTCATATAGATTCTGTACGCTACGCCCAAGCCGCTGTGATGCGCCAGCAAGCAAGGCACGCTCAAGCGCCCGCCCACTACGCGCAGCAATCAAGAAACCGCAATGCGTCTCTGCCGCATCCAGTTCACACACCGCGATTCGTGCTGGGTGGTGTATGGGATCCTCGCATAGCACAATCAGCCGCGGATCCAGATCAGCCAGATCCGCAGCGAAAAGCCAGGGCCGAAAGCGCACATGCTCACATATCGTCTGGCTTTGAATACGCCGCCAAACAAGTGCACGACCATCGCGATCCGCCCATATTGATATAATGCCAGGTGTGGGATCCCATCCAAAGAGGAGTTCGTCGTTGTTGTATCTATCCATTCGCCAAGTATAGCACGGGTGGGCTAGAGTATACGCACACCTACCTGTTGTACCAGTCACAGGATCATACAAATATTAGCGCTATTTAGAAGCGTTACGCAATTAGCACCGTGCCGAAGGTTTTGCTGTCGCAGGCGGATCAGCTCAGCCGCCAAACAAGTGGCCTAGGGCAGCAATTTCCAGCGCGAACATCAGTCGCTACATCACATGCGTTTATGCGTCAGGCACAACCCGGAGCGCCTGAGTTGTATGCCACATGTGCCAAGAGCATTGATCCAACATATGCCGGGCTAGAAGCATTCGGCGAATAGGGCCAATGATTAGGTAAAACATAACGCCTGTATTGCACTCATGTGTAATACAGGCGTTATTGAATTGGTGGAGCAATGGGGGATCGAACCCCAGACCTCAACACTGCCAGCGTTGCGCTCTCCCAGCTGAGCTATTGCCCCAAATTGTTGGTGGTGGAGGTGAGGAGGCTCGAACTCCTGGCCTCGACAGTGCGATTGTCGCGCTCTCCCAGCTGAGCTACACCCCCGCAACGCCAAAACTATACCATGGCCTCGCGGGCTTGTCAAACATTCGTAGCGTTCAGCCAGACCCTCAACCACCCGCCAATAATTGTGCTGATGCTACTTCGATTCGCGATATGCAACGTGCTTGCGCAGCGTTGGATCATAGCGTTTCAACTCAAGACGGCTTGGGTCATTCTTGCGATTTTTCATCGTCGTATAGGTATGTGCACTCTCGGTGCTGCGCAACTTGATGACGATTCGGTTGCCTTTTTTGGCTGCCATGTGCTTATTCTCACTCAGTTTACTATCAAAATACTGTTGTGTACTATAGCAGAAAAAAGCCGATGTGACAAGTAGTCAAGAGCACTACATCACTCGACAATCTACAGGTTCGCACTAGCCGCGAGCCAGGCGTAGGTTGATACTGACATCTGAATCCTGTACCTTATTCCACAGTATATATATAGTTAAGAGAGCGCTTCTAATGCCGCAATCACCACCGCTGGATCAAGCGTAAGTGGGTCGTGCGCAACCACGCGCTTCAATCGCCCAAGGAGCCGTGTATCGGGCCGATGTGCCAATAACCCTGCTCGTAGGTACGCGCCTACTTCGGGTGGCAAGCCAGTGCCTGCCTCAACCACACGCCGTGCTTGGCGAAGATCAATTCCTTCACGCTGTGCAATCAGTTCCTGCGCTAAAAGCGCTAAGCGTTGTGCCATTCGCCAACGCGAATAATCATCGTGGCGCGCATACACAACTAAGCGGATCCATGCAGAAACACGACCACCATCCACCTTCGCACGGCGCTCTGGCAGCTGAAACTGCGCCCCTTCCCCAAGACTACGCACAATAATCACCACCATCGCCAAGATCACGCCCCACCACACAATCTGCTGTGGCAGACCCTCAATCAATACTGCGGCCTGCCAGATAAATGCCAGAAGTGGCACAACCAGTGCTTCACGCGCAACCCCACGCACCAGGGCAATCACGATCCCAAGCGCAACCAGCATGAGCCCAATTGTGAGTAAGCGTCGGTTCATATACTTAGCATCGAAGCATCGAAACATTGGAACATCGAAGCATTGGAACATCGAAACATTGGAGCATTGGAGCAAACCTTAATCAACGTATCGCTCGCTTGCTTCATTGCTTCATTGCTTCATTGCTCCTCTGATAGGCTACTCTCCCACCAATGACCGTTATGTCAACAAGAATATCCTTAATGTCCTCATCTCGGATGGTAAAGTAGTCGCGATCATATACGGCAATATCGGCCAGGAACCCAGGAGCCAGCGGACCTTTGATGAGTTCCTCACGCGTCAGCCATGCGCCTGCAACAGTATAGGCATAGAGTGCCTCCTCGCGTGAGACCGCCTCGTGTGGTGCGATCAGCGTACCCCGGAAGGTCTTACGTGTCACCAGGCTATACAGCCCAATAAACGGGTTATAGTGTACTGTACTGGGGATATCACTGGTAGCAGCAACTCGTATGCCGCGGTCGAGGTAGGTTCGCATTGGCTTATAGTGATCGGCTAGTTCTGGGCCAACATCACGAAACAGATCATCGCCTTCATAGTAGATAAATGTTGGTTGAATCACTGCTGCAATATTGTGTTTTGCCATTGCTTGCAGGCTTTCTTCGGTTGCGAAATAGGCGTGGATCAGGTTATGGCGATGGTCATCGCTACGTGATGCAGCTTGCTCAAGAATCTCGGCAAAGGCAATTGCGGATTCGTGATGGGCGCGATCCCCAATCGCATGGATGCCAATATCCCAACCCAACTCATGGCCACGCGCAAAAAACTCACGCAGATCCTCAGGGTCGAGCCGATTAAAATCAAAGACTTTATCCTCACCAAGGAATGGTTTGAACATCCAGGCCGTGTGGCTGGTTGTGCCACCATCGACGGCCATTTTGAGGCCACCCAGGCTCAGCCATTCATCGCCTAGGCCACTAAACACACCCAGGTTCGCAGCGCGATCCTCAAGCTCGGCTTGGGTTTCTTCTTCACGGAAACCATGCCACGATGGCATGAGGTTGACACGCACTGGCAGGCGGCCCTCACGGCGCGCGCGCAAATAGGCACGCAACTCATGCGGGTACAACCCTGGCTCTAATACGCTGGTGATTCCCACCTTGTGGTAGGCCTTACCAGCCGCCTCAATCGCCACAACACATTCCGCTTCGGTTGGTACAGGGATCAAACTACGGCAGAAGAGCTTAGCGGCGGCACGTAATATGCCACTTGGGGTACGCCCATCGGCCTCACGCTCGATTTTACCGCCAGATGGATCTGGGGTAAATTCACTTACCCCACCCAGTTGGAGTGCCAAACTATTGACCACATCCATGTTGAAGAAACGTTGCAACATCACTGGATGTTTGGTGGTGGCAGCATCCAAATCGTGGCGATTGGGCAAGCGGCCTTCGGCAAACAGCGATTCATTCCAGCCCTCGCCAATAATCCATTGACCAGGCGATGTGCTGGCGGCTCGCTCACGTACCATCGCTACCATCTGCGCAATTGAGGTGCAATGTTCAACCTCAAGCCGCGAAAATTTAACGCCAACCTGGAGCAAATGGTTATGTGCATCATTAAAGCCTGGTGCCGCACGGCGCCCAGCTAAATCGAGCTGTTCGGTATGTGTACCAGCTAACGCGCGTATCTCCGCATCCATACCGATCGCGAGTACACGGCCATCCTTACATGCAATCGCGCTACACTCGGCTAGCTCGGGCACAAATGTCGTAATCTTGCCATTATACAGAATCAAATCTGGGGATGAATCGCGCGTGAGCATGCTACATTTCCTTCACATCAGAACGCTACTGCAACATCGATTATACGCTACTTATGATACACTAGATTCAAGCATCTCTCCTTCATCTTACATCCTCTATCTTGTATCCATTAACCTCTGTCTGTCGGTCTCTGTTCGCCTATCACAAGGAGCCTTGCATGCAATACCGTCAACTCGGCACATCCGGCGTTCGTGTCTCTGCTATTGGCCTTGGCACAAACCGCTTTGGCGGCAAAGTCGATCAGGCTGGAGTCAATCAGATTATCGCAGGTGCAATCGACGCTGGGATCAATTTCATTGATACGGCAGATGTGTATACGAATGGCAATTCGGAAGAAACCCTCGGCGTGGCGCTCAAGGGTCGCTGGAATCAGGTCGTTCTCGCAACGAAGGTCTACAGCCCAATGGGCGAAGGGCCGAATGATCGCGGTGCCTCACGCTACCATATCATCCAGGGTGTCGAAGCAAGCCTACGGCGTTTGCAGAGCGATCATATCGACCTGTATCAGATTCATTCGTGGGATGCGAATACACCGATCGAGGAAACCCTACGCGCACTTGATGATCTCGTGCGCAGTGGCAAAGTGCGTTATATTGGTGCCTCGAATTTTGCGGCCTGGCAGATAGCGCGCGCCAACCTGCTTGCCGAACTACGCGGCTGGTTGCCATTCATCTCCATCCAGAATCATTATCATATGTTAGAGCGTGATTTAGAGCGCGAGGTTCTGCCATATTGTAAGGCATTCAATGTTGGTATTTTGCCCTATTTCCCATTGGCAGGTGGCTTCCTAACGGGCAAATATCAGCGCGGCCAAGCAGCCCCAGCTGGTTCACGTGGCACCGATAGCAGCTATGTTCAGGCGTACATGACAGGGCCAAACTATACTAAGGTTGAACGGCTCAGCGCATGGGCAGAAGAGCGCGGCCATACCATGGGCGAACTAGCTCACGCCTGGCTTCTGGCCCATCCACAGGTCAGTTCAGTAATCTCAGGCGCAACCAGCCTTGCCCAAGTACAAGCAAATGTCCTATCAGCCACCTGGAGCCTCACCGAAGCAGAACTTGGCGAGGTGAATGAGGTGTTAAAGTAAGGAAGCAATGAAGCGGGGTGCCCTCTGGGCCAAGCGGGGTGGCCTTTGGGCCAAGCCGGGGATCTGCTGGCAAAGCTGGGTGCCAGACCCAGAGGGTACCCCAGCCTGGTATCCCAGCGAAACATTGAAGCACCTACTTTACAATAACGCTTGTGTTCCTGCTTCGATGTTTCGATGTTTCGATGCTTCCTTGCTCATATCGCCCCGCGCCCCTTCAATTCCAGATACTTGTTGATCACTGCTACACTCAGTTGATCGGCAGGGACATCAATTGTGTGAACGCCACTACGTTGCAGCGTATCGAGTACCACCCGCCGTTCGGCAAGCAGCATCTCTGCTACGGCACGCTGGTAGATTGGCACAGAGCCGTTTGGGGATTGCTCGGCCATCCCGCTAATATTTGGATCCGAAATGACCACACACAATGGCAGATGATGGCGCGCCAATCTGGTCAGATGCGCAATCAGTGGTTTAGCCGCATCCAATGTCACAAGATCGGTGAAGATAACCACCAACGAGCGGCGCTTATGGCGTGTGGCAAGGTAGGTCAGCCCGCGGGCATAATCGGCCTCAACTGGCTCATATTGGATGTTATAGAGTGCCTCTAGCATACGGTAAAATTGGCCTTTGCCACGTTTGGGTGCCAGATACGTGCGCACATCATCAGCAAAGGTCAACAGCCCAACATGATCCCCTTTGAGGTTAACGACATATGCAAGCAGTAATGCGGCGTTGATCACATAATCGAGCTTAGAGAGATCGCCAACCGGTGGACGCATCATACGGCCAGTATCAATCACACAAAGCACATATTGGCTACGTTCGGTCTCATACTCAGCCGCAATTGGTTTGCCACGCCTGGCAGTGGCCTTCCAGTTGATCCGGCGAAACTCATCATCGGTTGTATATTCACGCAATCGCTCAAATTCGCTTCCCTGGCCATAGATCCGCGCTGCACGCAGCCCAATTTCAACTAATAACCCTTTGCGTGCTAGAAGATCATATTTGCGGATGTCCAGCACATTTGGGTAGACCTTACTATCCGCGCTGGCCGGGTAGCGTGCCTGCCGAATAAAGGTCCTTAGGAAGCTCTGGTAGCGTATATTAATATCACCAAAGCGGTAATCGCCACGCTGGAGCGGCCGTAAGTGATACTGCAACTCACACAGGCCATAACCAGCAACCGCGCCTGTCAGCGTCGCCTGTGCAGTCTGAAAGGTATAGGGATACTCATCGCGAACCGTAAGGGTTAACTGGCGTGCGCTACGATTAGCGATCAATAGTGTTACCAGATTTTCGGCTCCAAGCGAAAGCCGGTTGTCACAAATACGTTCAACCTCAAGATCGGTGGAACGTGTTGTGAGCTGTACATCAACTACAATCAGAATACCAACCACCAATAAATAAATAAGTGCCAGCCAGAGCATGGCTGACGCAATTGCAACACCAGCAACAAGCGCTGCACCAATCAGCAATACTATCAAGAGACGCGGAGTAGGTATCATATGGCTGAAGCATTCCTGTAATGCTACGAACGCTCATAACCCAGAATGCAAACGCCCCAGCGGGAATTCCCACTGGGGCGTTCATTCACATAAACGAAGAATTAGCCCTTCACAGCATCCTTAAGCGTGCTGCTGGCGCTGAATCCGGGTGTCTTTGTCGCTGGGATCTTGATCTTGGCGCGGGTCTGTGGGTTGACGCCATCGCGTGCTTGGCGCTCGCGAACCTCAAATGTCCCAAAACCGGTCAACGTGACCTTCTCGCCACTCTTCAGTGCATCTTCGATCACGACGAGGGCCGCATCAATGACCTGCTTGGTCTCCTTCTGGGAGATGCCCGTCTTCTCGGCGACTGCCTTGATGAAATCGGTCTTCTGCATAGCCTAGGATCCTCCTAATGACTGTATAACAATTCTTGTCTATGAAACCGTCAGATGAAGTATACCCCATTTGTCAAGCGGTATTACTGATTAGGAAGCGCTGAAACGCCATTACGTCATTTCAGACCAGGTTTTTTTGGCTTTCTAATGCGGAATCTGCGTTTCGCCGCATCAGAAAGCCATCAGTCTATTTCCTCACGAGCGGCAGTAGCAACTCATGGAAGCCAATCAATTCGCCCTTCGATGTCTCGGTTGTGATATTCCCGGCCAGATCCTCCACCTCAATAATCCCACGGAAGAAACGCCCAGTAATATTGAAGCTAGCTTCATAGCGCCCCGTCGCCGGATTAAAGGTGAGTAAAGCCTGTTGCCAGGTTTGCCCACCATCGGCAGAATAGCTGGCTGTAACGCTCTTAATACCACTACCACCAGCTTCGTCGCTTACCTTAACAGCCAGCGTGAGCGAGCCAACTGCCTGTTGTTGCGTACCGCCCTGTGTGATCACAACATCATCGACGTATGGTGGCGTACTATCATCAAGTTGATCTGGCGTTGCGTTACGTGGGTCAATATACGTCACTTCAAACACAAGTTGGCTAAAGAGGCGCATCTCACCCAGCTCGTTGCCAGAGGCACGGAATTGAGCTGGCGAGATACTGAGCAGATCGCGTTCTAGTGCGCTACCTTGCCCGGGCTCGCTGTGGCTGATCCGTTCAAAGGTATATGGCTGATCTGGAATCCATTCCCCGAATAGGCTAAGATCTGGATCATTCTGCTGATTTGGGGAAGTCTCCTCGGTGATAATGGTTGTCACATGTGGGTTAAACCCACTCAGCAACGGCAGCGCCTGTGCCTTGATCAGCCGTATACCACGTGGAATTGGCTGCTCAGTGCCGGTTCCACCAATGTTGGTAGTTGCATTGAGCGAAATATCGTATGTGACCGAAGGTAGTACCGGGCGGCCAGGGCGTGGCTGATCGACCCCATGAATGCGAATCTGCTGATTGGGCCGGTAGCTATCCTCAATCACGGAATTCACCCCTGGTATACCCGATGGTGGCTTGGTGAAGGTGTTTGTCACCGTGATAATACGTGTCACGAGCGGGGAGCCTTGGGTTGGCACATTCAGTGGTAATGGGTCCATTGGGCTACCAAATGGCGGGTCATCCAACGAAAATGGATTCGGCACAAACACGGCGATCCCTGGCAAGCCATACAACGTCCACTCAAGCAATACTTTCTCATCGAAGGCGCTAAAACCACCCGGCCCAGCACCTTCCACAAAGCGGCGCTTTGCCAGCGTAAGCGAATTACCTATTGTTGGCGGAAGCGTGCGCCCGCCAGCACGGCCGATTGCCTCAGTGTAGTAGAGTGAGAGCTTTTCGCTATAGCCAATTGCATCACTATCGCCATAGCCATAGCCAGTATTACCGATCAGGTTGCCACCCTGCTTAAGGATCGTCTCAACCCAATCCTTCTGGAAGCGATCCGCATTGCCATTGGCAGGGATTGGGTTAATCGAGCCATCCCATACCGTCAGGCCCGAATGGCAACCCACCGTGTACACAAGCGAGGTCGAATGGATTTCGCCAGTGATACGGAAGTATGCATCCGTCCCAAACGCCGCAGTTGGGGTATAGATCCGCTCGGCAAACAGGGTTCCACCCGAACTATCGGCGGGGATGGTATCGAAATGGCTGAAATGGCCATTCACCGACATCAGATCAAAGTTGGTATGCGGTAGATTGTATGTACCTGTCAGTTCCGGAAGCTGTCCACTAAACCAAGTGTTGGTGAGTTGGTTCACGTTCCAGGTATCGTTATTGAGCACCTGTAACGTATGGGTCACACCAAAACTGGTACCTAGGTTAAAGCCATATGCGCGGAAGCGATTCGCAGTTGCAGTCGCCTGATCCTGGAGGAAATCGTAGCCAGTGACCAAGGCTGAGCCGAATCCTGGGGTGTTTGGGATGACACGTGTCGCATCCAGATCCAGGCCGCCATGTTGCACCGCATCCAGATAGCGCTCAATATCATTTGGTTCCGCAGCCAGGCGGCCAATCGCGAGATCGGGCACATACAGGAAGCGCCCACGCCATGGGGTTGGCGCCCGATCGGCATAAAAGTTATCGGTTTGAATATAGCGATAGAACAGGCTGCCATACAATGGGCTATTCTGATTAACTGCCGCCTTCTGCGCCATATCTGTGTTGAGATCTGAGAGATAATCGCTCTCGGGTGCAATTGTTGTCTCATCGGGTACTCGATAAAATGGGATGACTGTATCATCGCCAATCACAATAATATTACGGATCGTCGGGAACTGGTTGAGCGCCGCATCGGCAAAATACCAGATCTGCTCGGCAACCTCATTCGCCAATAATGGCTGGCTATAGCTGCCCAGAATACTTGGGTTATCCCACTGGTTATAGAGCAGATTTAATTGATCTACATCTGCTGTTTGTGCGCGACAGCCCGGTTGAGGTACACTCAAATCAAGCAGATAGGCATTGGTGTTTGTGGTTAAGCTGGTGGTGATTCCGAAGGTAAACGAGGGGCTCAGCGATCCATACAGATTAGTCATACGCGCTGAGTTATACAAAATCAGCGTATCGCGTGCCGCTCCACAACCAGTACCGAAAAACGTTACAGGCCGCGCCAGCGTAGTCGGGGCAATCAGTGTACCCTCATCCAGATCGATATCGACGCGATATTTCGAGGCGCTGGTATCGCCTGTTGCGCTATACACAAAAAACTGCCAAAAACCAGGCGTTGGTAAGTAGGCCTGAATTTCTTCATCACTGGTGCCAGTGGTGGTCGAAATTGCGTTTACGCGACCAATCGCATTCACCCGACCAATTGCGTTTACGCGACCAATCGCATTCACCCGACCAATATCGGCAATATTACCAAGATCCTGGCCATCGCTAATCGGGTTGGTTGCAGTAATCGGTGGAAGGGGCGCAATCAGAACAATATCATAATCGGCGGGCAGATCCGAGAGCGTCAGCTTAAGGGTCGCACCCGGGTTTTGCACCTGAACCTCATACCAATCGCCAGTTGCGCCATCACTATCGGCGGAATCGATCGCCCCGAGTACAGTCGCTGTCAAATTTGCTGGACTCAGGCCAATAAACTGGGCTTGGGCTGGCTCGTTATTAGGCTCAACCTCATCAATCGGTGTTTGCTGGAGCGTTGGTTGTTCTACAGGTTTATTTGTCGGCATTGGCGCAGCCGAGATATTCACAGTAGTGACACACGCCAATAGCAACAGCAACCATGCAGTAGAGAGGTGCCGTGGACGGTGTTTTGGGTTAGACATGCGGGCCTCCTGCCAATCAGAATGAATAGTTTAGCGTGCAGAACGAATGGGTGATCACGTAATGCGATACGCATTAGGTAATACGCAATAAACGTATGAATGTCGCAGCGCTCGCACATGCCAACTACGGAGAGGTGTAGCGGACAGCAATAGTGCGTGCGCGTTCGAGGTCGCGCAGCGCTCCCACTTCTTCTAATGTTGGAATAGCTTCATTAAGCGCCGCATGACCCTCTTCGGCTTTGCCAATACTCGGGGCGAGCATGGCAATTGCCAGGAGTGTACGGGCTAATTCATGTGGGCTAGCCGCTTCGCGCAGAATAGCCTGGCTAAGTGCAAGCTCATTCCATGCGCGCACCGGGCTACCAGCGCTGGCCAATATCTCGGCCAACAGGCGCCGTGTAATACCTTCTTCGCCACGCGCCTCCAAGCGGATGGCCGTTGTCAGTGCCTGTTCGCAGCGCATATTTGCTGCACTCAAATTACCGCGCCGTAGCTCAAGTTCAGCTTGGTAGCGTTCGAGTTCTGGTAAGAAATCCTCGGCACCAATCTCCAGAAACAGATCGGTACTCGGCTGAAGGTGCGCCGCTGCGCTCACAAAGTCGCCACGCACAAGATGGGCCGCCCCCAGGTTCATGTGTAGCACGCCCATCATATAGCGCGAGCCAATCCGTTCGTAGATCACAAGTGCATGGGCATATTGGGCGATCGCCGCATCGATCTCGCCCTGCACACGGAATACCTCACCTAGGTTACAGGCAATCAGGCCCTGGCCGTAAATATCGCCAATCGCCTGTTTAATTTCCGCGCCAGCCTCATAGTGTACGCGTGCATCGCCAAGGCGGCCAAGATCGAAGCAGATATTTGCGATATTATTATGGGCATCCGCAACACGGCCAAGATCGTTTGCCTGTAGGAATAGATTCAGGCTGCGATCGGCAATTTCAAAGGCGCGTTGATTATCGCCCATGTTGCGATAGGTTCCACCCAGCAGCAAGAGTGCCTCGGCCTGATCGCGTTCACTCTCAATCGCTTCGGCCATCGCCAATGCTCGCTCGCTCCAATCACGCGCCTGCGGGTAGCGCCCCAGCCGCTGGTGTAGCCCGCCACCCAGCAGCAGGCAGCGCACATGCGCTTGGCTGGGCTGTTGCTGGCAGAGTACTAATGCTTCCTCTACCCGCTCAAAGGCCTGTTCAAACTGCGCACGCTTTTCGTCCACTCGCGCAAGCCCATATAGCAATTGAACCTGAACCAGAACATCTGAGGTGGGCGAGCGGCGGATGGTATAGAGTGCCGCCTCATAGCGATCCTCGGCGGTATTATATTCACCCAAGAGCGAGTGAATTGTGCCAAGCCGATCATAGATTTCAACCATCACCAGATCATCAACTGGTGTCCCACGTGTTGTTAGTTCATGGCAGATCTGGAGGCAGCGATCGAAGAAGGCGATCGCCTCACGATTTGCGAAACGCTCCTGCGCCTGGCGCCCAGCCTGCAAATGGCATTCAAGCGAGCGCGCCCATTCTTCAGCCACCAAATAATGGCGCGCAAGCAGACCAATCTGATCGTCCATCCGATCGGGATAGACAATCTCGATTCGCTGTGCAACCCGCCGATGCAGATCGCGCCGACGCGCAAATAGAATGGCTTCATAGGCAACATCGCGAGTAAGGGCATGCGTGAATTGATACAATGCATCTTGTTCCTCCGCTTCTGGAGCAACAATATCGCTGGATTGTAACCGATCCAGTCGTTCGATTAAATCGAAGTGCGGCGGAAGAACGCCATCGAGAATCGGCACCGCAAAGCGCCGCCCAATCACCGCAGCCACCTGAACTGTCTCACGGAGTGGCTCGGCCAAGCGATCCAGGCGCGCCGTAATCACACCCTCAACACTATCGGGAATAGCAATTTCACTGAGTGGCCGGGTGATATGTAACCCCTGTTCGGTACGGATCAATGCGCCCGACTCAAACAGGCTGCGTACTACGGCTTCAATATAAAATGGGTTGCCTTGCGTACGCTCAAGTAGCAAATCAACCCCAGCTGGCGCAGTATCCTCTAAGAGGGCTGCAACAAGCGCAATACTCTCGTTCGCATCAAGCTCGCTCAACAAGACCTGCTGGCGATACTCAAGGGCGGCCCATGGTTCGGAAAAACCACCATCTTGGCGATATGAACAGAGTAGCAGAAGCGGAGTACGTAACGCTAGGCGCGCAACGCGATCCAGTACCTCAATTGAGGATGCATCCGACCAATGCATATCGTCGATCGCAATAACAACTGGCTGGGTACGTGCCAAACCCAGGATCAGTGCATCGATCAGTTCCAGCATCCGGTCGTGGCGCTGCTCTGGGCTGAGTGCCTGGGTCAGCGCTGTGTCTGGCAGCACAACCGGCAGAACATCGCTTAAGAGTGGCGTAAAACGCACTAATGCAGGTGCCAAATTCACAACCAGCCGCTCCGTGCGGCGTGCAAGCTGCGGTGGATCGCCAACAAGCCCAAGCAGATCCGTCAATACCTGGCGAATCATAGCAAACGGTGTTATTTGATCATAACTCTGGCACTCAACTAGCGCAGTACGCCAGGCCGCCTGATCTTCATGGGCTTCTTCAAGCTGGCTTAGTACTTCTGCAATCAGGCGTGATTTGCCAATGCCCATCTCACCAACCAGGGTCACTGCCTGGCCACTACCGGCTCGTGCTTGGTTTGCCACAGCGACAAGCGCCTGAAGCTGGGCATCGCGCCCCACTAAGAGCGAGCGGCCAGCCAAGCGTGTTGCCTGGCGACGATCGGCGCTACGTGGTGCAATCGCTTGTACGATTGGTACTGGATCGACAATGCCTTTAAGCCGAACAGGTGGCAGATCGCGGATGGTAATAATCGGCTCAACAACCCGGCGCGTACTCGGTGAGAGTACGACTTGGCCAGTTTCGGCAACACCCATCAGGCGCGCAGCCAAATTCACCGGCTGGCCCATCACTGTATATTCGTGGCGTAGTGCCGAACCTACCCGCCCAGCAAAAACCGCACCGGTATTGATGCCAATCTGCTGTTGGAAGAGTAATGGCTCAATCGCGATCAGTTGCTGGTTGGCGCGCAGTAACGTAGTAATTTCAGCATTTGCCTCATATAGCACCCGTTGTAGTTCGAGCGCACAGCGTACCGCTCGCTCAGGATCATCCTCATGGGCGATTGGCGCGCCAAATAATGCCATGAGCTTATCGCCATGGGTATACATATCTACTTTATTGACAATGCCACCATAGCGGTGGATGGTAGCTTGCGCGCGCTGATAATAGGCATTCAGCACAGCAACTGCGGTTTGCGCATCTGCGCCCAAGAGTGTTAACACTTGGCTAAACGGGTAGAAATTGGCAAACAATACGGTGACCGGGCGAAACTCACCGATCTCCGCTTGATCGGCCTGTTCAATATAACGGCGGGGCAACCGATAGGCCAGATACGGGCGTAGCGCTTTGAGCCGCAGGGCCAGAGCGGCAAGTTCGGCCAGATCGCCGGCGCGCTCAACCCACACCCCGGATGAGAGCCGTGAAGAAGGGACAACCATCGGGAGATCAGTAATCAGAAAGAAATCCGGGTCGCGTTGTTCTGCCGCCAGCCCTGGGATCATCGCCAGAGTTTCACGCGAAATAACAACCTGGCCGGGCTCAGCAATTTCCTGTGCACGCGCAACCCGGTTAATATCGCGCCCTGTCACCACCAACTCAATATGGGTTAGATCGCCAACCTCGGCAGCAAAGACTTGGCCGCTATGCACACCAACTCGCAGCCGTAATTGGAACGTGCCTGCGCGGGTTTGGGTCGCATCGAAGAATTGCATGCGTTCTTGCATGGCGAGTGCCGCACGAGCAGCGCGGCCCGCATGGTTTTTACCCAAATGCCGCGCATCAAAAAATGCCGTAATCGCATCGCCACCAAATTTCAATAGCTCGCCATCGTAGCGATAGATCTCGGCCACCAGCGCAGCAAACAGTTGGTTAATAATCGCCGAAACTTCCTCGGCACCTTGTTTGCCAAGCGCAGCCAGTTGGCCGGATAGCGCAGTAAAGCCACTTAAATCGGCAAACAGGATCGAACCATCCCAATACCCGCCAAGCACCTGGCCTGGTTGCGGAGTTTCGATCTGGCGGCGCACAATGCCACTTGGAATATGCAACGCCAAGGCCTCTAGCTCGGCGCGCAAGCGGATGCACCCCTCCGCAACCACTGCCGGATCTGGGGTCTCGCCACGATCCAAAACTGCAACAATCTCAGCTGGCAGTTGCCCACGAATCAATTCAAATTCTGGAAGCTCACTCATTGTCACAATTGGTTTCTCATCAACATGATCGCCGCAAAGCAAAGAACGCTCACCTCACGGATCGTTCGCATATGCAGCTGCCTCTTCAATCAAGATATCATATCCAACTGAATTGCCCGTACTACTCAGACTGCCCGTAGCGCCTTGATTACGACGTAGGCGGATATGATATGCGCCAACTGGAACGCATCGAGCACGCAACTCTTCATCAATACTTGCCCGAATCTGAACCCATAAACGAGCCTCGCCAGCATAGTATCGGCGTATCAGATCAGCCAGTGTTGCATCTGCTGTCCAGCGAATCATTGCTCATCCCAGCAGCTATTCGGTATCGGATGCATTTACTGCTGCGCGAATAATACCACATGGCCATCGCCTGCGCCCACAGCGATCTTCTCGTGATAAATACCACAATCTTGATCAGAACCGTTACTATCTCTACAATCAATAGCGAAATGCAGAACAAGAGAACCGCAGAACCAAGAACAAGAGAACAAAAGAACAAAAGAACAAATGAGCCCTTTGCGTTTTGCGTTTTGCGTTTTTGCGTTCATTCTTGATAAGAACCGACGAGAACTAAGAGTTCTAATAACCGCATATGGGTGTGCATGATTCAGGATGGCAGTAGCGAGCGTAGCATATTGACGCAGGAGTCAACATACCGCACGGATTAAAATCCGGCGGCTTGCGCCTCAACCCGAAGGTTGGACACCAGAGGCTGTGTGACAGGCAGCCCGCTCGATATTGATAGCCGCGTTGTAATCCGCATGGGAGGCGAATTGACACACGACACAACAGAATCTGGCTTGTGTCTTCCGGTTGGCCCGTTCGGTATGCCCACAGGCACTACAGCGTTGACTGGTGTAGCGCGAATCGACCGCAACTACCCGCACCCCGGCTCGCTGTGCCTTGTAGGAAACAAACTGGCGCAACTGGAAGAAACCCCAATTGCTG
>JANLSE010000345.1:0-5567 GCA_031362265.1 Roseiflexaceae bacterium | reverse complement strand
TAACCCAAGGGCATAAAAGGCGGGGGTTTAACGCAAAGGCCGCAAAGACCGCAAAGACACAAAAGATTTATAGGAACGTAAGAGCCCGCTATTCAAAAGTATATCGTGAGACTTCGCGTCTTTGCGGCCTAGCGTCTTTGCGTTTTTCGTCCTTCTGAATTAAGCTGTGCGCTATTTATTGCCCTGGCGTCGCCACTCCTCATACTCGCGCTGGCCTTCTTCGTTCAGCGGGTAATATTTGGTGAGTGCGCCACCTTCCGCTAGCTTGATCCGGCTAAAGACTTCCCATTCCTCGTGTGCAGTTGTGGTTGCAAGTACCGCCGGCGCGAGGTTGATCGGTACTAACACAACACCATCGTCATCGGCAATAATAATATCACCCGGTAATACCAGCACATGGCTACATGCAATCGGGACATTATGCGCCCAAGGGAAGAGTATCGATTGTGAGGCATAGTTTGGTGTGAAGCCACGCGTCCAAAGTGGGACCCCAATCTCTTGGACATTCGGCCAATCGCGAATACAACCATCGACAATAATTCCTGCACCACCACGACCCTTAAAATACGTAATGAGCATCTCACCCATACAGCCAGTATAGGGATCGCCCCACGCCTGGACGGTCAGGATATCACCGGGCTGGATCGTCTCAAATACTGCCCATAGTGCACTAACCTTCTCTGTGTGTTCTTGACCTAATCCCGAGGCAATATCTTCACGCTGCGGCATAAACTGTAGTGTCACTGCCGGGCCAACAATTTTCTGGCCAGGAGTACGTGGTAGTGGCCCATGGATGAAGGTTTGGCGCACGCCCATTTTGTGGAGTGTAGCGCTGGCCGTGGCACTGCTGACATTCCGAAGCCCAGCGATCAGGGCAGCCTCTGGGCGAACGAATGGTGGCCCTGCGATTGGCAGTGCAGTGGCGATATCGGGGAACGGCAGGGTGGAAACGTGTGGTATTGATTCCATGGGTGGCTCCTTGTTAGCGCATGATACTGCGTATGAGCAGAGGGATGAATGCTGCGATCATACCACATTGTATGCTCGTGACAAAATGGCCGTATCGTTTGCCAAGAGGATTCGACACAGATCGTATCATAAGAATGCAGGATCCAATCGCAGCATATTCTGCTATACTATCCAGAATCATTTGGACCATTTGGAATATTGGACTATCAGGCCATCGACACAAGGATAGAAACATGTCGACACGCCTTGCTGATCGCCTTCAGGCAGCCCGCCAACGCCGTTTTGCTGGGCGTCAGGCTGAATTGGCATTGTTGCGATCCGCGCTTACTGCTGCGGATTTGCCTTTTGCCGTGCTGTATATCCATGGCCCGGGCGGAATTGGTAAAACAACCCTACTGGCCGAATGTACACAGGTGGCTACAGCGCTCGGTGCACGAACAATCGCACTTGATGCACGAACGATCGACCCAAGCCCAACTGGTGTTGCAATAGCCCTCCAACATGCCCTTGGTCTCGGCGAGAATGAATCCCCCATCAACCATATCGCCTCCTATCCTGGCCGCCTATTGCTCACAATTGATACTTATGAGCTGATTGTGCCACTCGATACCTGGTTTCGTGATGAGCTTTTGCCGCAACTGAGCGCCGATACCTTGGTTGTCTTGGCGGGTCGTGAACCGCCACCGCTTGTATGGCGCACTGATCCAGGTTGGCAGCAACTCTTCCGGGCATTGGCGTTGCGCAACCTCAGCTCGACTGAAAGTGATGAGTACCTTGAGCGTAGCGCAGTTCCAGCCGATCAACGCCAACGGGTGCTTGAGTTCACCCATGGCCATCCATTGGCGCTTTCGCTTGCAGCTGATCTCTTTGCCCAACGCCCGGGTGTTTTGTTTCAACCCGAAGAAGCGCCTGATATGATCAAGACGCTCCTTGAGCTGTTTGTTCAGAAAGTGCCAGGCCCAGCACACCGGGTGGTATTAGAAATATGTGCACTCGTAAATGTGACAACCGAACCGTTGTTGGCTGCCATGCTCGATCTGCCCGAGGCACGCGATCTCTTTGAATGGTTGCGCAGCCTGTCGCTGACGGCCTCAATGCGCCAAGGGGTGTTTCCACACGATTTAGCGCGTGAGGCACTCACCGCTGATCTACGCTGGCGTAACCCGCTTTGGTACAGGGAATTGCATCGGCGGGCACGCGAATATTATAGCCAGCACTTGCATAAAACCAGTGGCGCGGAGCAGCAAGCACTCCTGCACGATTATATCTATCTGCACCGCACAAACCCGATTGTTCGGCCATTTTATGAGTGGCAACAAGGCTTTTCAATTGTAGCTGAGCCTGCCCAGCCAGCGGATATTCCAAACCTGCTGCATATGATTGAAACCCATGAGGGCCAGGAATCGGTAGCATACGCCAAGCATTGGCTTGAAACACAGCTCGATGGGGTGCTTGTATTGCGCGAGATCGGTGCCACTGCCGATACAACTCCAGCTGGTGTGCTTGTGATGGTAGCCATGGAGCGTACCACTCCAAGCGAGCGTGCGGCCGACCCAGCGATTCAGCGCGCCTGGGATGTTCTGCAACAACAAGCGCCACTGCGCAGCGGCCAACGGGCAACCCACTTTCGCTTTTGGCTCGCCCGCGATAGCTACCAAGCTATCTCATCGGTGCAGACGGTTCTTATGGTGCAGATTGTGCGCCACTACCTTGTTACTCCTCAGCTTGCCTATACTTTTTTTCCTGTTTCGGAAGCCGATTTCTGGGGGCCATTAGCAGCATATGCGAATCTTACGCGCCATCCACAGGCCGATTTCAGTTCGGGCCAGCGCACATTTGGCGTGTTTGGTCACGATTGGCGGACAACACCGCCAAATGCCTGGCTGGGTTTGCTCGCTGAGCGCGAAGTTGCATCCGATGCACTTATGATCCAGACATCCGTTCCTGCGGTACCACAACCGGTAGTATTGAGTGAGCCCGATTTCCTGGCTGCGGTTGAAGAGGCTGTGCATCATTTTCTCCGTCCAGATCGGCTGTATGCAAGCTCATTACTGCATGCCCAAGTGGTTGTGGCGCGCATTGCGGCGGATGCGTCAACAGCGGAACGGATCGCAATGCTCCAGACGATTATCCGCGAGGCATGTGATGTGTTGCAGGCTTCACCACGCGACATACGCCTTTATCGTGCCGTGTACCATACCTATATCCAACCAGCCGTAACCCAAGAGCGTGCGGCCGAAATGCTCGACCTACCATTTAGTACCTATCGCCGCCATCTTAAACAAGGCCTGAGCCGCATTGCAGAACTTGTCTGGGTTTCGGAAGTAAGCGTGGCAAACTGAACAAAAAGTGAATATTTTTTGACCTGGAAGCACAGCTCTTGTGATGCCATACTAGTATAGGGAAACTAGAAGATGAGGCGCCAAGATAGCGCATAGCGCACAACGCAAACAGCTGTGCGCTGTGCGTCGTACAAGGATTGACTATGGCAACAAATATTAAACAATTGCTGACTGATCTGATTGAGGCATGGAATGATCATGATCCAATCCGAGCAGCGCAGTTTTATGCAGAAGATTATCATGGCACGGATGTAGGCCTATCTCAGCCACAGGTTGGGCGCGCTGCCCGTATTCATGTGCTTGAATCATATATTCGGGTATTTCCTGATATTCACTATGCTGCTGAGACTGTTGTTGAAGGTGATCAGGCCGTGTTGATCTGGACAATGACTGGCACCCAAAATGGGCCGGTGTATGGGTTACCCGCAACAGGCCGGCGTATCGAAATTAAGGGCGTTTCGGTGCTTACATTTGCCAATGGCTTGATCACCCATGGAACAAATATCTGGGATACGGCTGGTTTCCTGCGTGCACTCAAGCTGCTACCTGAATTGTAGCCAGAAATTGAACAGTTTTTGGGCTGGAGAGTGAATACGTAACTACGTGATACTGTACCTGTCAGTAGAAATACAGCATAACCCGACAGGAGCAGCCTTATGGAGCGTAGCTATTCAGCATCTGGCTCACATCCCTGGAAGAATGGTGAAGAACACCCAACTGATACAGCGTTGATCGAGCGTATTGTGCGCCGCGAGGAATATGCACTCGGCATTTTGTATGATCGCTATGCGCGCTTGGTTTATGCGATTGCACTACGTATTTCTGGAGAGCATAGTATTGCCGAGGAAGTAACTCAGGATGTTTTCCATGCGATCTGGCAATCCGCTGCTAGCTTTCAGCCTGATGGTAACCTCTCGCATTGGATCATGGGAATTACACGCCATCGTGCGATTGATGCCACACGCACACGTCGCTATCGATCCCAACAACGCGAAATAACGCTGGTTGCCGATCAGCCTGATCTGGTATCCACAAGCGATGAGCCAACCGATCAACTCTTGTTGCGCCAGGTAATTCAGAATGCACTGACCGCTCTGCCAAACTCACAGAGCCAAGTGCTCACGCTTGCCTTTTATGGTGGCCTTACCCATATCGAGATCGCAAGCCAACTTGAGCAACCAATTGGCACGATCAAATCACGTATGCGTTTGGGGATGCTCAAATTACGTAGTATGTTAGGCTACCTTCATGAGTAGAACATGTGCATATAAGCGCAAAGTGTAGGGTGTGGGCCTTTTTTGGACTTTATCCATATTCGCCTTCCAGGCTATGAAGACGGGCGCGTCCGTCAGGCGATCGAGCAGTGCCTTCAGGTTTCTAATAGACGATCTTGCTCTACTTTGGAAAGCTGGTACCAGGCTTCAGTGTAACCTTTGCCCAAAACAAGCAGGTAGATCGGCGTAGACATGGGATGCTCCTTTCATGAAACAGTTGAGTTGGCCACAGTGGCACAACAATCAATGCAGATATATAAAAGCAGTTAATGGCAATAGGTGGTGCGAGTGCCCTGTCAGGATCGACCAAATCTAACTCTAATATCCTTGCGCACAAGCCCGCATATACATCCCCATCACTCCATAGTTCGGCTTCAGCTTAGTGCGACCGGTGTCAGTATACACACTTGTCGTTGCCGGATCGTTGCACCCAACGTTTCCACAAATGTTTCTATCCATATTTAGCTCCTACAGACGAGTATTGTCCGGTCGACTGCCATATGTTGAGGCTTCGGATGATTCGAAGTACAATGGGAGCATCAGCATACAGTACTGGTCAGTATTCCAGAAAAAGGTAGTCGCATGTTCGGTTTCGAGCTCCGCTTGCTCGGCCCGCCCAGCTTCAAGCGCGATGGTCTATCTGTTGACCTTGGTCGGCACAAGACAGTTGCCCTACTCGCCTATTTGGCGGTGACTGGTCATGCCCATCGCCGCGAAACATTGGCGACACTGTTGTGGCCGAACTATGACCAGGTGCATGCTGCAGCTTACCTAAGGCGCGCACTCTGGTCACTTAAGCAGGCCATCGGCGCGGAGTGGGTGCTCACGGAGCAGTCAAGTATTGGCTTGGCGACGCATCTCAATCTATGGGTCGATTTCCACGAGTTTCGGCAGGGGCGCTCCGCGGCTCAGCGACAATGCCATGTCGCTCGTCGAGCCGCTGATTGCCAAACCCGATGACGCGGCGATCTCCCTCGCGCTG
>JANLSE010000566.1:0-11762 GCA_031362265.1 Roseiflexaceae bacterium | reverse complement strand
CTACCAGCAAGATCAGGGTCAGCACTATCTAGCAGTCGATCAACGGCCTGCTTTGGCGCGCCAGCAACCACCAAATCTGCAGGGATGTAGTTATAGAACAGATCCTGGAGAACGTCCGGGCCGTTTTCGAGATAGTCACGCTCTGATCGCAAATGCTCATGGGTGTCGATCATCCGAATGGTACGGATGTGTTCTGCAAGCTCGGTCATGGCAGCTCCTTAAAACTTCTGCAAGCCAAATCTTCCGGCCTCATCTGCCAGGTTGCTGGTGGGTGATCGTCACAATCTTGCGCGCCGATCACAGAATGGCATAGTTGTCATAACAACACACTGGGCAGGCATAGTGCTTTGATCTGTGCCTATTGTAGCACACGAGCATGTCAGCTTTTGTCTCGCATACGATATTCCGGTACTTGACAAAGGCGCTGATTTATAGTATTTTTGGTTTGACTAAAAAATAAATATACAATCATGAAAATAGAAGTCTATGCTAGTTGAATCAACATCCACACATATGTTAGGTCATGAGGATAACGCCACATCCTCATGTGCAAAATCCACGCCAATGGTTGAGGATTATCTAAAGGCAATCTATCTGCTTCAGAAACATGGCACTGAAGTCTCAATTACGCGCCTCAGTGCGCAACTAAGGCTACAAGCTAGCTCAGTGTCGATGATGATACAACGGATGAAAAAACGTGGTTTGGTTGAGCATGTGCGCTATCAAGGCATCCGCTTAACAGTTGTTGGGGAGCAAGCCGCATTGTCGCTCAATCGCACCCATCGGCTAATAGAGACACTGCTTGTTGAGACATTTGGCTACAGTTGGGCCGAAGTACATATGGAGGCAGAAGTGCTCGAACACTATATCAGCCCACGCCTAACTGAACGAATTGCGGCCTTTCTGGGCCACCCAACCATGGATCCGCATGGCGACCCTATCCCACAGCCTGATGGCTCGCTCCCAGAACAGCATACGATTTGCCTTACCGATGCGCCCCTCGATACGCCACTCCGTGTACAGCGCGTGTTGTATCAAGATGCAGCGCGGCTGTGTTACCTCAGCGAGCTTGGAATATCTCTTGGTACGGTGCTTGAAATGTGCGGGCGTGCTCCGTTTGATGGCCCACTTCAACTTCGTGTTGCGGCCAATACATATGTAATGGACTATCTGTTTGCGAAACATATTCTTGTTGCAATAACGTAAGGAATTCCAATGTCTGATCAAACTCGATTATCACGCCGCACATTCCTTGGGGGGCTAAGCGGTCTTGGCGCACTCGGCCTTGCTGGTTGCACCACCGTTATGCGTCCACAAGCTAATACAGCGGCAACCACACCAGCCATACAGATCCCAGAAATGAGCAGCAGCATCCAAATGGCGCATGCACTCGGGAATATATTGGTAGGTGATGTTGACCCTGCCGCAAATGGTTTTGACCCGAGCGCCATTCTGACCGACTTTGATTATGGCACGGTCAGCATGCTTGCCAGTGGCCAGACACTGCGGGAATATCAGATCTTTGCAGCCGACAAAACGATTGAAGTTGCGCCGGGGGTCTTCTTTGCAGCTTGGACCTATAATGGGCGTGTGCCTGGCCCAACTATTCGTTGCACTGAAGGTGATCGGATCCGCATTACCTTCCGTAATGGCTCAACCCATCCGCATTCGATCCATCTCCATGGATTCCACCCAGCCGAAATGGATGGTGTCACCCCAATTCAACCGGGCGAACAAGCGATCTATGAGTTTGATGCTGAGCCATTTGGATTACATCTGTACCACTGCCATGTACCACCCTTTATGCGCCATATTCATAAGGGGTTGTATGGTACCTTTATTATCGACCCTAAGACGCCCCGCCCCGCAGCACGTGAGCTGATGATGGTCATGAATGCGTTCGACACAAATTTCGATGGCGAAAATGAGATCTACGCTGTCAATACGGTTGGCTTTCACTATACCAAACATCCAATTCCACTTAAGGTTGGTGAACTGGTTCGCATTTACCTCGCGAATTTCACGGAGTTCGATCCAATCAATTCATTTCATCTGCATGCGAATCTCTTTAATGTGTACCGCACTGGCACGCGCATGGAGCCAAGCGAGTATACCGATGTCGTAACGATGGGCCAAGCTGAGCGCCATATTTTGGAGTTTACCTACAAACGACCCGGCCAATTTATGTTCCACGCCCACCAGAGTGAGTTTAACGGCCTTGGATGGATGGGTATTTTTGATGTCAGCGATGATGGCATTGCCAGCGCACCATTCGAATCGGCTGTGCGCCTTGGTATCTGCCAGTTGTGATAGGAGTATTGTATGGCTGAGCTTTCTTCCTCTTTGAACGAAAAACCCGAAGCCCAACGACAGAATCTCCCAATGATACTGTTTGCTTTGATACCGCTGTTACTGTTGGGTGGATTACTGGCTGTCCTGGTTGTCACTGGCGCAGGGCTTGGCAATCGTACTGCACCACCGATTGAGGAGTTGCATATTGACCGCATAAGCCTACCAGCGCCTGACCAGATGTTGGTTGAAATCACCAATGGTGGCCCTGACCCTGTGACAGTCGCACAGGTGCGGGTGGACAACAACTATTGGCATTTCGCTATCAGTCCAGCAGCCGAGATTCCACGCTTAAGCAGCGCAACAATCACTATTCCCTATCCATGGGTACAGGACGAGCCACATGTTGTGTCAATTGTGAGCAGCAATGGTGTTACCTTTGATGGTGAGATTGCGGTTGCCACCCTTAGCCCAGTTCCAGATGCCAAGACATTTAGCAGTTATGCACTTTTAGGGATCTATGTGGGCTTTATTCCGGTTGGGTTGGGCCTGATGTGGTATCCATTCCTCAGGCGGCTTGGGCGCCGTGGCATGCAAGCTGTATTGAGCCTAACGGTAGGCCTGCTCGTATTTCTGCTGTTTGATACACTAGCTGAGGCATTGAATATTATCGGCACAACATCAGGGGCATTTGGTGGTGCGCCAGTTATATTCCTGGTGGCGCTGCTGGCGTTTGGCGCATTGGTTGCCGTTGGTTCGGGGCGTAAGGGCCGCACAATATCCAAATTGGGCGTTTCCTATCGAATTGCCTTGGGTATTGGGTTGCACAATCTAGGTGAAGGTTTAGCAATTGGTGCCGCCTTCGCACTTGGTGAAGCTGCACTAGGCTCCTTCCTGGTGATTGGGTTTACCTTACACAACATCACCGAAGGGATTGGGATCGCCGCACCGATTGCTCGTGAGCGCCCCATTTGGTGGCATTTCATCTTGCTGGCCGCATTGGCAGGGCTACCAGCAGTGTTAGGAGTCTGGATTGGTGGCTTTGTGTATAATGCACTATTGGCGGCACTATTCCTGGCACTTGGCGCTGGTGCAATTGCCCAGGTTGTGTATGAGGTTGGCCGATTAATGCTACGTCAAAGCCAGGAAGAAGGCTCGCCGCTCCTGTCGCCAGCCACATTTGGTGGGCTGGCAGCTGGCATCGCAATTATGTATGCTACTGCACTACTCGTTGCGGCATAATCGCTTGATCTACGACTAGGAATCTGTGTTGTTGGCGTTCCCATTCCTCATTATTGAATAGTGAACGCTAAGCCTCTTCCACTGCCTGATCTAGCGTGAGCGCTTGGCCCGCTGCCCAAGCTGCGTCGAAGGCGGCCTCACCCAACGCAGCACGTACAGCCGCCACGTGGCGCTCGAATTCCGCCTGGCTGGTGATTGAATAGCTGTCAGCTGAATCCCACTTGGTATATTCAACTAGCCTGCCATTGGCCTCCAGCAGCAGCTGCGTGGCGGCAAGCAGCCGAGCGGCCCGCTCCAACTGTCCCCTTGCCTGAGCCACCTCGGCCAAGCCAGCCAAACACCTAGCCATGCCATGCCTTTCGTTAAGCGCATGGAACAGTGTGAGGGCCTCCACAAACAAAACGATTGCATGTTGGACATTGTTCTGGCGCAGAGCAAGATATCCTAGCGCATAAAGACTCCAGGCGACAAAATGTTGGCTGCCGAACTCGCGCCAGATTTGTAACCGTTCCTCCAAGAGCGGCTTGGCCTGCTCGAACTGGCCCTGAAGATAAGCTAGGGTTCCCAGGGATCCCAATACCAGGGCAATACCTGGCTTATCATCCACTTCGCGATACAGCCGCAACCCTTCTTCGCCAAGTGCTTGAGCCGCAGCGTAGTCGCCCTGGCAAAAGGCGATATAACCTAAGACACTTTCCATGGACGCTGCAACATTACTGATGTCACCGATGTCGCGCCCTAGTGCGATACTCTCTTCCGCACTGATGCGCGCATCTTCCAATTCGCCTTGCTGAGCGCTTGTGTGCCCATGCCAGTGGAGCGCGCGGACCAGGCCTTGTTTATCGCCCAATTGGCGGAATAAGCTGATACTCTCCTTCAGCCGAGCGCGTCCCAGATTGGGATCTGCAAACTCAGCAGCACCCCAGTCACAAAGGGCACGCGCTAGGCCATACGGGTCACCAACCATGCGCCAGAGTGCCACGCTCTGCTCGAGCAAGGTATTTGCTTCAGGAATGTCGTGTAGGTATAGCGCCAAGTAGCCCGCCTGGTTCAGAGCTTTCGCCCGCAACCGATCTTCGTCAGCACTCGTAGCGTTCTTAGCCCGTTCGAGCATTCTAAGTAACCAGTCACGACCCTCTCGATGATCACCATGAAAATGCCAGAATCGGCCCAAAGCACCGACTAATCGCAGCCCAATGTCATCCGTCTGCTCAATCGACCATGCAAGCGCCGCCTGCAGGTTATCGTGCTCTACCACCAAACGCTGGATCCACACGCGTTTCTGCGCTCCATGCAGATGTGGTTCGGCTGCTTCCGCGCGAGTCGTGAAAAAGCGTGCGTGCTGCCGCTGGAGCGACTCCAACTCCCCACTCGCCACCAGTAGCTCGCTCGCGTACTCACCGATGGTCTCTAATCGGCGGAATCGGAGCGCACCATCTGGATCGGCCTCCTGTCGAACCAGACTGTGATCCACCAAGGTTTGCAACCCATCAATCACCTCTGTCCCCAGATCACCTGCCTGGTTGCAGACCGCCTCAGCCGCCTCAAGCGTCCAGCCACCCACAAACACCGCCAGCCGCCAGAAGAGGCGTTGCTCGGCAGGTGCCAGCAACTGATAGCTCCAGTCAATGGTTGCGCGCAGCGCCTGCTGGCGCGTCGGGAGATCGCGCGCTCCACCGGTCAACAGGCGTAGTCGATCATTCAGCCGCGCCAATAGTGCTTCAGCACTAAAGAGCTTTATGCGTGCGGCGGCCAGCTCAATCGCCAGTGGCAAACCATCCAAGCGGCGGCAGATTTCCGCCACCGCTGTACTATTCCCCTCTGTCAGTGCAAATGCTGGCTGGGCCGCACGTGCCCGTTCAACAAACAACTGAACGGCGGGATATTGCGTAATTGTGGTGCTCGTTACCAACGGGTTGGGATGCTGGGATGTTCCACTAGGCGGTGGCACGTCCAGTGGTGGCACCGGATACTCATGCTCACCCGAAAGGCGTAAGACGCCTCGGCTGGTCACCAACACGGTCAGCGTGGGGGCGGCGCGCAGTAGATCAGCCACGATTGGCGCCGCTCCAAGCAGGTGCTCAAAGTTATCGAGCAGCAGCAGCATGTGCCTGGGCTGGAGATACTCACGTAGCCGTTCCACCAACGTTGTGCCAACCAACTCGCGTACACCTAGTACTTGGGCAATCGTTGCCACCACCTGATCAGCATCAGTCAGTGGTGCCAGATCGATAAAGACCACCCCATCACTATACGAATCAGCCAACTCCGCAGCAAATTGCAGCGCCAGACGGGTTTTGCCCGTACCACCTGGGCCAGTCAATGTCACCAGGCGTACATTCGGCTGTGCAGCAATCGCATGCAACTGAGAAAGATCGTGCGCACGGCCAATCAGGGTCGTTGTGGGCGCTGGCAGGTGAGCGGTTCGTATCTGTACCTGTGCTGGCCGCTCTGAGATAGCAGGTGCCACTTGCGTTGCCGCTTGCGTGCTACTTCTAAGGGTATCTTGCGTACCAATATGGCTGCCAATCGCCGCCACCAACGGACCAATGATGGTTGCCACTGGTACTTGCCAGGCGTCAACCCACTGCGCATTGGAGATAAAGAATTCCAGGCTTGGTGAGGGTGTTACATCGTGGATCCGTAAGGGAATAACAAGCTTGCGCTTGGCAATCGCGCGTTCCACCTCATTGCGCACATATTGTGAACGGTTGGAGCTTTCCGAGAGTACCAGCAGCAGCACTGAACACGATTCAATCGCACTGATGATCTGCTCGGCGTAATCCTGGCCAGGCGCAATATCACGCGGTGCCATCCAGCAGGGAATGGACGCAGCTTCCAGGCCAGCGCGAATCTGTTCCGCGCTGGCGGTGTCGTCGGTTGAGTAGCTGATAAAGACTTGCTCAGTCATAGGTCTTTTGATTCCCTGCGAACTTACAGTACTATGCACCGATTGTAGTTTTCATGCTCTCCAAATGTTCATGGGCAGAATCGATGAGCACTCTGGTAAAGAGTTGCGCGGCGCTAATTTGGGTGTCCAAAAGCCGGAGATAGGCCGCACGCATCCATTGTAGGTCACTAAAATCGACGACTGTCTCCAGCGCTTTGCTCCCTTCACTGCGCAAGAATCCTGCGACCTCGGCTTGTGTATAGTGCACGCTCTCCTGCACATGTTGAGCGTTGAGTTGGTCGATTACATCCATGGTAATTTCTGGCAACTGTTGCTCGGTAGCAATCAGATATACCCATTGGGCCACCGGATAATGCATCGTGCCAATGTGGTGCGCCGTCACACCAACCGCCCACCTTTCGGCGGCAGTGACTTTGCACCAATTCGGGGCGGAGCAGCTTTCTACAAAGATGATGAGTTCCTGGTGAAACGATTTAAATTGTTCAGTAAGCTGTTGTGCGATCGACATGGTGGTGCTTGTGAACATGATTTTCCTCCATAAGATTAAGATAGATTCAGACGGTCGCCCGTCCTCATAGATAGCACATCTGCTGCGCCACAACTATAGACTCCTCGAGATATCTATGTACTGTTTCAGTCTCTCCTTTTCCCCATGCCTGAACGGCTCGTTCTAGGAGATCTGTCAGTGCTTCGGGCAATGGTTGTTGAGCCGGATCGAGTAGTCTGCGCACATAGTCAATTGCTGGGGAGATCTGGCCTTCCTGCACAGCTACTGCGATTAAAGGCCAGAAGGCAACCCATTGAAATGGCACAGTAGCATAGCTGGCTGGCAACTGCTTCCAGTATGCAAGTGCTGCGTGACCGTACTCACTTGCTGGTTGTAGATCGCCTGATTGCCAAGCCACCCAGGCTTGGTTCGCCTTTGCCAATCCTATATATTCAGACATATTTGTTGCCATTGCCACAGCTAGGGCGTGAGCGGCCAATTGCTCTGTTTCTACTATGCGCTTGCATTGTCGCTGAGCAATAGTCATGTAGGCCAGGCAACGCGCCTGCAAGGACAGATCGCCGCTTTCTTCGGCACTGGTGAGCGCGATCTGGAGTGGTTCGAGGGATCCCTGCGGATCACCGCTCCACAACAACACAAATCCAACAAGGAAGTGAGCCGACGGGAGACGGGCTTGATTCTTCCCTTCTTGTAGCAGTGCCAGCGCTGCTTTGGCGGCAACGACTGTTTCTTCTGTCGCCACGGAGCGATTGTGTCTGAATTCTAGCAAGGCGACATTCTGCAAAAAACTGGCTCGCTGGCTCGCTGTACCATATCGTTCAATGGCTGGTTGCAGCTTTTGACGCAGTTCGATACTTGCGTGGAGCTGCCCAAGCCAGTAATGCACCAAATACAGCTCCAGTAAGATTTGGATCCATTCCTCCCACCACGCTGCTACAAGTTGAGCATTTCCCTGTTCAATCGCATTCACTTCTGGCGTTATACCCAGCACCCGTTCTGCATCCGCATAACTTTCACAGGCTTCGATATAGCGATATTCTTCACGCCACATGTTGCCACTCTTGCGATGCAGACGTGCTTGAGTAATACGATCTGAGAATGGAGCACGCGCCAGCGCCAGTCGATAAGCATTTCTGGCTTCATCATATTGGCTGATTAGCTGTAAGGTTTCGCCCAGGCATTCGTACAAAATGACCGCCGAAAGCTGGATTGGTTCGGCGATCCCTTCAAACAAGGACAAGGCGCGGCGATAATACTGGATTGCTTCACTATTGGCGTAGATGTGTTGAGCAACTTCGGCCGCGTGTTGATAGTGTGAAATGGCTTGGTCAAATACTCCAGCCAGTTCATAATGGGTTGCCACCTCACCACTCACAGCGTCAATAGCATACATCGCCTCCAGTGTCTGTGCCACCCGGCGATGGAGCAGGCGGCGGCGCATACCACTTACCTCGCTATAGACTACATCGCGAATCTTGCCGTGGCTGAAGTCGTAGCTCCCGGTAGTCTGTTCGCGTATGATGTAGCGCTGTAAGAGTTCTTCGAGTGCATCCACAAGCTTTGGTTCGCTGTCATCACCGGCACGTAGCAGAACATCAAACGTAAACTTACGGCCAATCGCAGCGGCAAGACGAGCCAACTCGCGCGCGGACGGCGACAATTGCACCAAGCGAGACTGGATCACAGCTTGCAGGTGGGGTGGTAGAGTCGGGTTAGCCTGTGGGTCAGCAGATGCTATCTCACCTTGCGCCAAAGCTAAGCTGTTACGGTCGAACTCGGCTCGCATCAACTCCACGATAAAGAGCGGATTACCTTCAGTAGTGCTGTAAACCTTTGCCTCTTGGTTGGAGGCGATGTGATTACCCCCGATCTGCTGTGCCAATAGAACCGTCTCGCTTGGGGTAAGCGGTGCTAGTTCGATCTCGATCAATTGCCGGCCTTTGCGTAGGTCCAACAGTAACAAGTTCAGTGGATGCTCTGCGCTAATCTCACCCGAACGTACAGTGCCGACGATAAGCAGACGTGCTTGTACATCGTAGCGTAGTAAAAAATGCAGCCACTCTAGCGTCTCCTGATCGCACCATTGTAGGTCGTCGATAACCAACAGCAGCGAGCGCTTGCTCACTAAGATAGCGCGCGCCAATGCCTCAAACAGGTGATGTCGCTGCCAGCTCGCCGTGATTGCTTCCGGTCGTGGCAACTCTGGGCGTCCAGCCAGTAATTCAGGCAGAAGTCTCGCTACTTCGGTGAGCCAGGTGTTATCCAACTGGCGAAGTAGCGTGCGCAGTGGCTCGGTGTGCAACCACTCAATGACAGGTGCATAGGCCAATCGTCCTTCAGCAGCGTAGGAGTGCGCATGAGCAGTAACAATGCCCTGCTGCCGCGCCCAGTCGAGCATCTCCTCGGCCAATCGGCTTTTGCCAATACCAGCCTCGCCACTGATAGCGATAAAGTGTGGATGCCCGCTTGATGCTGTGTCCCAAGTTGCCTGGAAAGTCTGCCATTCGTGTTGACGCCCGACAAGCAAACTATTGCGTAGACCGACCATATGCCTGTTAGGTTCAAACATCTGCACTGGCAAGTCGATAGGAGGTTCAGGGGGTCTGTCTGTATCAGGCTTGTCCTCTGGCTTTGCATTGTCCGTCAGGCCGAGGTGGCGGCGAATGGCAGCGGTCAATCGCTCTAGCTGGGTCGATAGTGGTATCTGCCAGGCGTCAACCCACTGCGCATTGGAGATAAAGAATTCCAGGCTGCGCGAGGGCGTTACATTGTGGATGCGCAACGGAATGACGATTTTGTTTTTGGCGACGGCCCGCTCCACTTCGTTGAGTACAAAACGGGAACGGTTGGAACTCTCGGAGAGCAGCAGCACCAGCACCGCGCACTCTTCGATGGCCGCCACAATCTGGCTGCCATACTCTAACCCCGGTGCGATGTCGCGTGGGGCCATCCAGCAGGCGAGGCCAGCAGACTCCAGACCATCGCGCACCTCAATAGCAAGCGCCGTATCCTGGGTCGAATAACTGACGAAGATCTGTTTGGTGAGCATTCGTTCCTCGCGCATTCCGTGCCAATTTGAAGATGCATACGTTGTGCCTGCTATGAACCAGGCCCGGTCGAGCCGGTATGCTCATCCACCTTGGTCAAAGACTCAGCCGACGCCTAGCCTCGCTCCCAAGCGAACGTTTCGGTCATCACATACTCCCCGCCACTCGGCAGGATTGTGTCAGTTACTGTGGTACTTCCTGTGGATGCGATTGTAGCAGAAACATGCACCCTGTGCGAGCCAAGATCGGGTGTAATAGCACCAGACGAACAATTGTTAGTAATCAAAGGAGAACGACCATGAACCCGTGGACCAACCAGATCAGCGCACAAATCGTGAACCGCATGCAGCGTGAGGGTGTTGAAGTCGTGGAGAGTCCATTCGAGCGTGAATGGCAAACAGGCCCAGTTAGCCAGTTGATCATCACCGTGTGGGACAAGCTACAAAATCTGGACAGCCACCCACAGGCCGAGCTAACCCAAGATGAGCATCTGGCGTAATTACATATGCGCGTCGTATTGAAATAGTGCAGCGGTCAGAGCGTGATACTTCGACCGCTGTGGTATTCAATTGACGGCTGTTATTATGGTCGCACATCCGTCCCTTGCGTTAGGCGAGCAAGGAGTTCTTTCGGAGTGAGCACTGGTATCGGCGACGCGCTAAAATCATCGGTGTTGCGTGTCACTATCACATCAAGGTTGGCGGTTAGTGCTGATGCTACTTGTGTTGCATCTTCAAAATCACTCATCTTCAAATGAACTGCTTGCTGAAGCACATCATGATCGATGAAGCAGATCTGCAGTGTAGTGAGCAACAAACCAACACTTTCATGCGCGGTCGCGGATCCTTTGATTTTGCGGACAATATAGAACACATTGATCGGCGTAATTGCGGCAATGTACGCCGTAATCCGCTGCTCCTCATGGGCAAGCCAGATGGCACTTGCATCCTCAGCGAATGGAGCACGATCAAGCACAAGATCGAGTATGACATCGGTATCAAGCAGCACCTTCATCGCAGGTGCTTCTCTATCCGAGATTCGATCAACATCGCATCAATCTCCGCATCCGATGGCGGAGGAGTGGTAGCTGCGATCCCTCGAATGCGGTGCAAGGTCGATCCAGATGCGCTTGATCGCGATTGTGCGGCTTGCAAACTATTAGGTGCCGCCTGAGGATTATCACCTAAATCCAACTGTAACGAGCGAGTGATGACATCGATCAACGCTAATCGCTGTTTAATCGGCAGTTGGCGAGCCTGTGTGACAATCTCTTGGTATGTCATTATCGCCTCCTTGGTCTCTCCCCATCATTGTACCGCAAAATTGCCGAATTGAAACCCTTAAAGAGCTGTAAACGCCAGCGCCTCAGCAACCGCCTGATCCAGCGTCAGTGCCTGGCCCGCCGCCCAAGCTGCGTCGAAGGCGGCCTCACCCAATGTTCCATGGGTAGAGTCCTGTACGCACTTCAGTAGCGCCGGATCGAGGCGGGGTGTACGGAAAGCGCTGGGACCAAATGGAATTGCGATACGTGCATTGTACGCCTCTTCTGAAGCGCCCCAGAGCCGTGTTGCAACCATGTAATGTTCTGGCGACTCCAGCGCAAGTGCAGTGGCGAAGCCAGTTATGGCCAACGCCAGTGCCGCTTTGTGCTGTGCAGGAGCGACCTGATCCTCCTGAGAATTGACGAAATATGCGCTGTAATGTTTTCGTGCCATTACAAACTGTTCGGTACCAATTGCCACAGCGCCGGAGACAAGCAGCTCCA
>JANLSE010000276.1:0-3965 GCA_031362265.1 Roseiflexaceae bacterium | reverse complement strand
CGATGCACCAGAATGCCAAGCAGTGCCCCTTCAACAATCGTACGCAAGCGCTGTTCGCTATCAAGCAATGCTTGTTCGAGGCGCTTGCGTTCGGTGATATCGCTATAGTTGCTGACCAGCGCCTGCACGTCGGCATCAGCGAGCAGATTGCGTATGCGTGCTTCGACCCAACGCCACGACCCGTCCCGGTGCTGAAGGCGGTACTCGACGGTGATAGACTGCGCTGGTCGTTGCAGGACGTCGCTTAATCGGGCTAGTAGGTGTTCGCGATCATCAGGGTGAACGAAGTCAATTCCAATGTGGCCGACTAATTCCGTGCCTTGGTAACCCAGAATCTGGCTGGTCGATGGGCTCACATACGTAACGATCCCAGCGGCGTCGCGCATCGCGATCGCCTCGGAGCTTCGCTCGATCAGCGCACGGAAGCGCCGTTCGCTGTGCTGCAGCGTGGCTTCGGCTGCCTGGCGTTTGAGCAATTCCAGGTTCAATCGTCGCCGCGTATCGCTCATCACACCCGTCAATATCCCAATCAGGATCACCGTCAGTGTCCCAGGGCCGCTACGGGTCCGCCCAATCACATCCCAGCCACCACCCTGCACCTCTAGCATATTCAGCAAGAGTGTTGTCAGTATTGCGCTGAGCAGCCCGGCAATAAGCCCGGCACGTAGGCCCCACAACCATCCAACCATCATTACTGGCATCACAACCACGGCTACCATCGCGGTGCCTTGGGTTGGATAGAATGCGTAGAATAGGAGGATAGCACCACTCAGTGTGCTGAAGACGAGTGTGATCTGAACGCGGCGTGGCCAGCGCGTCAGGTTCGGTTCGTGTACCTGTGCTGGGTTGTCGATCATAATCGTTGAACTCCCCGAGCCGATAATCTGGCGTAGCGTGTTACGCAGCGCCTAGGGCGAGAACGGCTTCCGCAGGAACGACATCGGATACTGACTGGGATTGTGTCATCGCCTCACCCTCATGGAGCCACTGCTCATGATGATAGTATATCTGGTTTAATACGTCTGATCAATCAGGCTACAATCCACATTTGACAAACCTAGCGTGCCCGCCTAGAATCGCATTTACCCTTCCTATAGAACATTACATTCGCTGTGTCGTGTGGGACAACGACGCTCTATTCTCGGGCGTCGCATGGAAGTCAGAAAGGAACCCGGAAATGCCTGATATTCTTCGCCATGCTAGTGCAACTTGGGCCGGTGATCTACAAAGTGGAACTGGCAGTGCCTCAACTGAGAGTGGCGCACTGCGCGCCGCGAAAGTTTCGTTCAGTACGCGCTTCAACGAACCCCTTACGGGTAGCAATCCTGAAGAGTTGATCGCTGCTGCCCATGCATCATGCTTCAGCATGGCGCTCTCAGGTACGCTTGGCCGCGGCGGCCATACCCCTAAAGAGATCCGAACCACTGCCACGCTGACACTTCACAAGGGTGAGGCCGGATTCAAGATTACGGGTATGCATTTGGAGACCGAGGGTGAGGTGCCAGGAATCACTGAGGAGCAATTCAAACAGGCCGCCGAGACTGCTAAGGAGACCTGCCCGATCTCGGCGCTGCTCAAACCCGGCCTACAGACGCTGACCCTCAACGCGAAACTGGTTGGCTGAGTGTTACCAAACGTGAAGAAGGAACCGCTCAACTTGAACGGTTCCTTCCTGTTTGCAGATTGCTGCTGGATGGTATTGCAGTTGTTATGCACACACCGGGTTATCCGCATTCCAGCGATTGAATGGCCCCATGCCCTCTGTTGCCAGCGTATGGCGGGCTGTGTGCCATAGGCGTGCCCACTCGGCTGGATCGTGCAACTCAGTGGCTGGGTTCTCTCGGCTGCGGGCAATGAAGCCGGGGAAGGAGCCGCGGCCCGTCGGCTGGCCGATCGGGTTGTAGCGCAGGTCGAAGCTCCAGCGGACATTAGCGCTATGGTTGGCATGTGAGGCGTGGATGGTCAATTTATGCATAAAGAGTACATCCCCACATTTCATTGGCATCGATTTCGCCTTGCCATTGAGCAGTTTGCCGGGGATGCGTAGGCCGCTAGGGTTTGGGCAATGGTCAAGCAAACCCCGCAGATGGCTCTTTGGCCAGACCACCAGACAGCCATTCTCGACAGTAGCATCCCATAGCGGGAACCAGACTGTGAGGATATTGGTCTGGTCGGCTTCGGGCAGAACCACACCATTATCCTGATGCACAGGCGTTTTGCCGAGCTGGATTCGGCCTTCGGCATCCCTGGGTGTCAGGTGCTCCGGTGGTTTCAAGCGCACATGTTGCACAGGGTTGGAAAAAATTTCTGGCCCGATGATCGATTCTACTGCGTCGAGCAGTTTCTCATTTCGCATTGTGTTGAAGACCGCCGGGCCGACCCAAAGCGGCGTGTCCTCACGCACATTAGCCTGAGGCAGTGAGAAGTCGAAATACTGAGCATGCACTTTGCCGCTCTCTTTATAGATTTCGATAACCCGCTGGCTAAAGGGCAGATCAGCATAGAGCGAAGAAATCTCCCCGCTTGCATACAATTCGTTGGCGAGGTTATCCAGCACTCCCTTGTATTCTTCGGTAATCGGCTGGATGTCCTCTACTGGATCAAACAGGCCTTCGACGAGCAGATAGCCCTCACGATGAAACTCTGCTACCTGTGCTTCAGTTAGAGATGCCATACATGCTCCTTCCTCTCTATGTTCATTGTTCATGAGGCCCTTGAATACTATAGCAGAAATGCGCGCCAAACGACACTGTGTTTTCAAAGATCACTCTACTCGATGCTGTTATCGTGCTATATACCAAGCAACGCATAACAACCTGTGCTCCTGAGCGCCTACTGGCATTTATGCTAGAATAGCTCGGCACCCAGCAGCGTAACATATCAAGGAGGGCAGGATGACCTGGCATCAACTCACAGCGGATCTGCTTGTGTGGCAGGATAGCTGCAATGTTTACGCTCTCCTCGGCTCACAAGGGTCGATCATCATTAATGCAGGCACCGGTCGTTGGCTCGATGCCATCGATCAACTGCCCCAGCCACCAGCAGCCCTGCTGTGTACGCATTACTTTCGTGATCACAGCGCCGGTGCGGCGCGGGCCGCACGCATGGGCATTCCGGTCTATGTGCCAGAGGGTGAGCATGCAATCTTTGCTGATCCGGCCGAACACTTCCGCCAGCGCGACACCTATATTATCTACGATAACTATTGGGATTTATTCGCGCCAATCGAGGCCATCCCAATCGCTGGCCTACTACTTGACTATGATCGTATCACACTGGCCGGGCATGATCTGCAGATTGTCCCACTCCCTGGTGTGACGATTACCCAGATTGGTGTGGCGGTTGCCCAGCCAGATGGCCTATGGATCTTCTGCGGCGAGGCGATCCACTCGCCGGGCCGGGTTGCACGCGTTGCACCATTCCAGTATAACTATAATGATCTGGGCGGTGCTGTAGCCGCCTATGCATCAGTGTCCGACCTACGCGCTCTTAAGCCGTCGGCACTCCTTCCAAGCCTAGGCACCCCCATGCTCGATGGCTCCGATGCGTGTGATCGGGCGCTTGCGCTGCTACAGGAGAACCTGAAATTACTATGCGCCGGTCGGCCAGAGGAATCGGCCTCAATTCGCAATCTGGATGCAGATTCGCTTGAACAGGTGACCGAGCATGTCTGGATGACAACCCAGGCCGTGAGCAATAACTGGTTTGTGATCAGTGAGTCCGGCAAGGCGCTGGTGATCGACTATGGCTATCATAATGCACGTGGCATTCTTGCGCCGGGCTATAGCAAGCCTTATCGTCGCCGCGCGTTGCTACATAGCCTGGATGCACTGAAACGCCACACTGGGATTGACCGGGTTGACGTGGCGCTGATCAGCCATTTTCATGATGATCATGTGTGTGGCGTGCCATTACTGCAACGCCTTCATGGAACTGAGTGTTGGGCGGCAGAGCCGTTTGCTGAT
>JANLSE010000273.1:0-10019 GCA_031362265.1 Roseiflexaceae bacterium | reverse complement strand
GATGCGGGCAGGCCTCACGCCAGTGTCGTGAGAATCGGGAGGGGACGGCAAGTCAGCCATAGGTGCGTCTCGGTTGCTAGGTGTTGTTGTCAGGCGCTGCGGCGAGATCAACTGCGCCGCCGAACCCCGCTCGCGTTGCATCCGCCGACCATACGCAGTCATGCCCCATGGCTTGTACACCGACAGTGCCGTGGCTGCGAGCAGCACGAACAATCCACCCACGGCGTGAAGCACGAGCTGGATTCGAAGTCCAGCAAAATCGGTACTGGGAAATAGTGTCGTTGCCGCTATGTCTGACATGCGACTCACCGTCGGTATGTGCAACAGCAAGATGATGGTGGCACCGATGTTCAATAAGAGTTTCACTACGATCCAATAGTGCCGGAACAAGCCCCAAGCGGTGCCCAATGACTGGATAAGCCCGGTGAGCAGCGTAGCGAGACTGAAGGGGACGATGACGAACCAGCCGATCAGCTCCATTACAAGATAGGATGCACGCACTATCTGAGCATCCTGGCTGGTCAGACCGGCGATGGCGAGCGCTAGATACGCGACGACCGTACCAAGCCAGCCGACCGAGCACGTGACATGTGCGGCGAGCGCAAACGTACGCAGGCGAGGTGTCATGATCATGGCTGGCGAGCCTGATTTTCAGTGCGGGTATCGCTCAGAAGGCGGGTCGGTGACTGGAACTTGCTCTCCGCATTGGAGTGGACACCATCCGTTTCCACCATATCAGTACCCTATCCTGTCAATCGTCGACATGTGTCGCCTATCTTTACACCTGTCACGATTTCTAGTATAGTTCGGGAGACTGGGTTGGGTCAAGAAACAACATAGGGCATACTGTAGCCTAATCAACAGAGCAGGAGCAGCTGTAGATGAACTCCTCAAACCATTCGCTTGATCTGCGGGCGCGCCGCACCAACAAATTCATGTGGGAAGCCCTTATGGCGTTGATGGCGGAACAAGATTTTGAATCGATCACCGTAACTGCCATCTGTGAGCGTGCCATGGTGCATCGCACAACGTTTTATAAGCACTATCAGGATAAGTATGGGCTGCTGTCTCATGGTATTCAGGACGAATTACATTCGCTCTTTGAAGCATTCGATGCGGCAATGCGTGCGCCCGTAGCGATGGAAGCAGTGCCTGATCCTATGGCGCACGTGGGCACGGTGTTTGCGCACGTACGCAAGCATGAACGCTTTTATCGCCTGATGCTTACTGGTGATGGCATCAGTATATTCAGTACGCGGGTGAGAAAATCGCTGGCGGAACGCCTCGAGCAACGTCTGCGACGGGAGGGAAAGCAGACGGCAATGCCGCTTGCGCTGCACGCTGAGTTACACGCGGCGGCGATGGTCAGCATGCTCGCGTGGTGGCTGGAACATGATTGCCAGTATACGCCTGTCGAGATGGCAGAATATCCATGGCACGCATTTTTCTCCTGAGTATTGCAGCTGTTGTTAGAACCGCCCGTTGGCCTGCATGAAGAGTACATCGCCGCAGGAGTTGATAGTAACGGCTGCTCAGGTCGCTGACGCATCAACTTGTTGGATGAGGTGCTGTATGTTGCCTAAACAGCAGCGCCCCTGCGGATTGCGCATATCGCAAGCACACTGACCCTCCCGAATCCCCAGGCGAATATCTGCAAGAATCAATGTCCGTTGTGCGCCATCGCCAAAACGCAGTGCCCCAACGGTATGTTGAAAGCAGTAGCAGATGAGTGTGTGTTCGCGACCTGCGGCTTTCTGGTAGACCAACTCACGTATCTGGTCGCTGCTGATGGACTGCAAATGCTTGTCCGTGTAATAGACAATCGCGCAATCTGGGTTCGCACAGAAGCGATAACCATCCGGTTCTAGATTGCGGAGACTCACGGTCACAAGTGCTCGTACCGTCTGGATTGCAACCGTTCGTCCTGCAACGCCACACTGTGGGCACTGAACAGCATGACTACCCAGCGTCGGCTCATCACAATCAGTCATACGCTTCCTCAGTAAGTGAGATCGCTCCAGGGATTCTGGTTGGATAGGTAGCAATCAGTGCGCAGACACATGCGCTCCGATTGCGATCGATTGGCCGAACGGCACCCGCTGATCGCAGCTGATTGATTTGGGTGCGGAGTGCCAGGAGTTCAGCGATCTGCTGATCGATTCGGATAAGCTGCTGATTAAGGGTCTCCTGCACCGCTGCACATGGTGCATCTTCTTGCTCAAAGGCGGCAATCAAGCGCGTGATTGTCGCAATACTAAGCCCAAGCATACGGGCTCCGGCAATAAAGCGCAGCTGATCCAAGTCATGAATATGATAGTATCGATAGTTATTCTCGCTTCGCGCTGCTGAGGCCAGCAAGCCAATCGACTCATAAAAGCGAATGGTTTTCGTTGAAAGGCCACTCAGACGAGCAAGCTCACCAATCTGCATGACGCACCTCCCTCGGAATCTATCATACACCTTCCAGTTGCTGGAAGGTCAAGCAGAACATGCTGCCCACTATCAATACGATTGTGCTTCTCGGATCACCAGCGAGTTGGCTACTTGTAGCGCACCAAGTTGTACCCAGAGTATGAGCAAATTGAGCAGCAACTCATGGATACGAGCGATGGGTAGTGAATGCTAACCAAGGAAGCGCAGCGTACGAATTGGCATTAGGTTACTCAGTAAGAGCAATGCTGATGGTATCTCTCGCTGATTCATGCATGTCCAAATACAACGCTGCGCAAGGCAATGCCAGTTTAGAGCAGCAGCGATCCTTCCACAAACGAGTTTGGCGTTACCAGCGAGCCGGTTGTGCGCTGCAAAGGTTAGCCCTGCGGCAAGATCGCCCGCAGCCACTCCTCCATCTGGAGCACCCATTGCGTAAGAGGTGTTTGCACGGCCCACTGGCTGAAGACCGAGAGTTGACCGGTCGCAAGCAGCAGTCCAATGGTGATCAGCAACAGCCCACTGGCAATACTCGTAGTGTGCAAATACAGGGTATGCTTGCCAAGTACAATACTGAAACCATGCCCACGCAGCGCGGCCCATAGGCGGCTATCGCGCTCGCGACGGCTGAGGAACGATGCAAGCACTATCAGTGGTGTACCTAATCCCAAGGCATACATAAACGCCAGAATCGCGCCTTGCACAACTGCTAATCCCTGTGTGGCGAGCATGGTCAGCAGCGCGCCAAGAATCGGCCCGACACAAGCCGTCCATCCAAGTGCGAACGTTGCCCCATACAGGTAGGCTCCGGTTGTGCCTGTGCCAGCCCGACTCTGAAGCTGGATGCCACCGAAACCACGCCCAAGGAGACTCATCACCCCAAAGCCAATGATTAGCAGCCCACCAATTGTTGTCAACGCAGGCAGATAGCGAAACAAAACTTGACTGAGCGCTGTCGCACTGGCACCGAGCGCGACCATCGTGGTTGCAACGCCACCAAAGAACGCGAGCGTTGTGATCGTTAAGCGCTCACGCTGTACCTGTGCGGTGTAGGCGACATAGGCCGACAGCACAGGCAGGCAGCATGGCGAGAGGAAGCTCAGCATCCCAGCTAGAAAGGTCACTGGAGCCAGTACAATCAGGCTTACCCCACCCGTTGCCCAGGCACTGGCACGGTTGTCCAAGCTGAGGAGACCAATCACAACAATAATGGCACCACACACTACTGCAATCGCGTATCCACGTTGAGCTGATGGCTGCTGCGTATCGGTACGAGTCATGCTAAATCTCCTCCTTGCTCCCCCGTCTTCACCAAACGTACTCAGTTACTCGAAAACTCATGGCATGCTATCGTATCCATCCGACACATGCAAGATTGCTTCTTATTTGACGAATAGCACCACCACTGCCCGAACATATGCGGTAAATGACCCATGGCTGTAGCAAATGCCACATCGCATGAGACTCATCGTATCCGAATACGAGGCTGAATTCGGCACGAATTACATCATTTGCACAAGGGGATAGTGCTTGACAGTACTGAGAAATAGTTGTATATTCGAACGATTATGGTTCGAATATACAACTATTTATGATGACCACACTGAATTCGACAGATGATCATGCTGCGCGCGAGCTTCAACGGCTTGTGGTGCAGTTTGTACGCGCGTTTGGCCTCCATCATCCGGAGCAGACTCCCTGCGGGCAAGCGCTGGGCGTTGCGGAGGCTCATACACTCATGGAGCTTGCGCATGGCGCTCTGATCAATCAACAGCAACTGGCTGATCGGCTGGTGCTCCAGAAAAGCACGGTAAGCCGGTTAGTGAGCGGTTTGGAGCGGCGTGGGTGGGTACAGCGTGAACGCAGCCCTCACGATGCACGCGCGGTCGCCCTGTCGCTCACAGCGGAAGGCAAACGCATCGCAGCACAAGTTGCAGCCGCCCGCGCGATGCGCTTCAGTTCTATCATTCAAACGATTCCGCTTGCAGATCGTCCACGTGTCCTGAGCGCCCTTCAAACCTTAGTGGAGGCCAGTTATGATCGGAACACCTAGCCGTCGTTTCGATATCCGCACGCTGATAGTTGTCAGTATCTTCAGTGCCTTGCTTGGTAGCGCGTTGACATTCGGGGGGATTGCTGCGCGTACATACACTGATTCGGCAGTGAATCGACAGACAATGGTACATGCGATGGGAACCCATGTGATGCCCTTTGATCTTGAGCGTACCACTCATATTTTCATAATGACACAAACGGGTGGCGTACAGAAGGTCGTGACGAAGAGCGATACCGATGCGGCGCAGGTAGCACTCATCCAACAGCATCTCCAACACGAGGCACAGCGCTTTGGCTCTGGTGATTTCAGTGATCCAAGTACGCTTCATGGATTGGAGATGCCAGGTATCTCGGTATTGAGCTCGCACGCAAGCGCACTCACCATTCGCTATACACCACTCGCCACAGGTGGGCAAATCACCTATACCACCGATGACATCACTCTCATCACGGCAATTCATCAATGGTTTGGCGCACAACTAAACGATCATGGGCGTGATGCCACGAGTAAGGCGGCACCATAACTGTGGCTCCTTGCACCTGTGGCATATCACGCACGAGTGTGGGAAATGGTGGTATTGACATATCGAAACGCGCGAGTATACTGTAGTCACCCCCTCCCTATGGGGGGTGGGTATATTATTAAGATACTAGTAAGGAGACGACCATGACCACCAATACATTTCGCGTACCAGATATATCTTGCCAGCACTGTATCAACGCGATTACGAAGGAAGTTCAAGCGTTACCTGACATCCAGCGTGTACAGATTGATCTCACTGAGAAAACGGTGACCATTGATCATGGGCCGCAAGTCAGCGAACACCTGTTGATTGCTGCAATTAATGAAGCAGGCTATGATCAGGTAGCATATCTCGGTTAGGGATGTTCACACAACGGTCAGGGGCTGGGGGTCGGGGTCGCTAATTAGCGATCTCCCACGCCTAGCAGCTCACCAAGGAGAAGGTATCCATGGCAACCCAAGAACTCGATCTTCCAATTACTGGTATGACCTGCGCTTCATGTGTGAGGCGAGTGGAGAAAGCGATCCAAAAAGTCCCCGGCGTTGCGACTGCAACTGTCAACCTTGCCACCGAGCAAGCCACCGTTAGTTATGACCCTGCCCAGGCAAATACCGCGCAGATCCAGGCGGCTGTCGAACATGCTGGCTATGGTGTGATTACCAGCCAACTTACTTTTCCAATCACTGGCATGACTTGCGCTTCGTGCACAACCCGCGTTGATAAGGCGCTTCGCAAGGTCGCCGGCGTGCTTGATACATCCGTCAATCTTGCCACGGAGCATGCGACGGTCACATACATGCCAAGTGCAACGGGATGGAGCGAACTCAAGCAGGCAATTGAGCAGGCTGGTTATGGGGTCATTGAAACGAGTGAGACCAATGGAGTAGACGCAGAGGACGCCGAGACTACCGCACGCGCACACGAGCTCGCTGATAAGCGACGCAAACTGGTCGTGGCAGTTGTGTTCAGCATACCGCTATTTGTGCTCTCGATGTCGCGTGATCTCGGTCTGATCATGCCATGGTTCTTTGGTGAGTGGGCGAGTATGACAGGCATGTCTGGGGATGGCATGAGCGCCCCAGCGTATGCCGATGCTCTAAACTGGTTCTTCCTCCTGCTCGCTGTGCCTGTCCAGTTTTATAGTGGTCGTGATTTCTACACACATGCTTGGTCGGCACTCAAGAATCGCACCGCCAACATGGACACGCTAATCGCCGTTGGCTCATCGGCAGCGTTTTTCTATAGTATCTGGCTTATGCTCTCGGGACAGGGTGGTCATGTCTATTTTGAGACCGCAGCCATAATCATCACGCTGATTCTTGTGGGTAAGTTCCTTGAAGCGCGTGCCAAGAGCCAGACGGGTACGGCAATCCGCGCATTGATGGGGCTTCAAGCAAAAACTGCACGCGTACTACGCGCTGGGCAGGAAGTCGATGTACCAGTCGCTGAGGTGCGCAAAGGTGAGATTGTGCTTGTCCGACCGGGTGAAAAAGTACCAGTTGATGGTGTGATCACCACTGGCCGTTCAAGCATCGATGAAAGCATGGTCACTGGCGAGAGTATGCCAGTAGAGAAAGATATTGGGGATAGTGTGATCGGTGCAACGATCAACAAGACGGGCAGCTTCCAGTTTCGTGCGACGCGTGTGGGCAAAGAAACCGCACTGGCGCAGATCGTACGCATGGTGCAGCAGGCTCAGGGTAGCCGTGCGCCCGTTCAGCGGCTCGTTGATCAAGTATCAAGTGTCTTTGTCCCGGTCGTACTCGTGATAGCCACACTTACTTTTCTTGGCTGGTATTTCATTGGCAGTGTTGGCTTCCCACAGGCGTTGATCTTTGCCGTTGCTGTGCTGGTGATCGCCTGCCCGTGTGCGCTTGGCCTTGCAACTCCGACTGCGATTATGGTTGGAACCGGTACTGGTGCCGAACATGGTATTCTGATCAAAAATGCTGAGAGCCTCGAACGTGCAAACCGGATCCAGACGATTGTGCTCGATAAGACGGGTACGATCACAGAAGGTAAACCGGTTGTCACCGATATTGTGTGCTCACCAATACTGCAAGCAGCGCTTGCCGATCATCATATCGAGCATGCTGTGGTAACCGAATCCCAACTCTTGGTCAATGATAGGGAGATATTGCGGCTTGCAGCATCAGCGGAGCGCGGTAGTGAGCATCCGCTCGGCGAAGCGATTGTGCGCGCCGCGCATGAGCGCGGACTCACGCTTGCACAGCCAGAACAGTTTGAAGCGGTTGCTGGTCATGGCATCAGAGCAGTGGTTGAGGGGCATGTGGTGCTGTTGGGCAACCTCAAACTAATGCGCGAGTGGAGTATTGACACAACACGTATTGAGCAAGATGTTGCGCGCCTCCAGGGTGAGGGCAAGACAGCAATGATTGTCGCAACCGATGGCGTTGCACTCGGTGTTATTGCTGTCGCTGATACGGTGAAACCTACATCGCGTGAAGCAGTTGCTGAGTTGAAACGAATGGGTATCCAGGTAGCAATGCTCACTGGCGATAACCAACGTACTGCGCATGCGATTGCAGACCAAGTTGGCATTGAGCGGGTATTGGCCGAGGTATTGCCACAGGATAAGTCCAGTGAGGTCAGCCGCCTCCAGGGCGAAGGTCGCATCACGGCCATGGTCGGTGATGGTATCAATGATGCGCCAGCACTTGCCCAAGCGGATGTCGGCATTGCCATGGGAACCGGGACGGATGTCGCTATGGAGGCCGCTGATATCACCCTGATGCGCGGCGACCTTCGAAGTGTAGCGCAGGCCATCCGCCTGAGCCAAGCAACCATGTCCACTATCCGCTGGAATCTGTTTTGGGCGTTCGTCTATAATATCATTCTGATCCCGGTCGCGGCGGGGGTGCTCTACCCATTCATCGGATGGCAGTTGAGCCCAATTTTGGCGGCGGGTGCCATGGCCGTTTCATCAGTCTTTGTAGTCTCCAATTCATTACGCTTGCGTGGCCAAATGCTCCACTAAGCTGGTGAACAGCAGGATTTCGACGATATCTTTGTATTCTGAAGGCCAGTAGAGCGAAACTGGCCTTCACAGCAGTCAGCAAGAGGAGCATCAGGAACTATGCATGTGCCAAGCGATAGACCCACTGGATCGACACCACTCAAGACCGTGAAAGTTCGTGCCCGTGACGAAGATTTTCGGATCGTCCAACTGCATGGCAATCTGCTGGTCTGCTCGAAGGCGCATGGCAATTGCTGCTGTGGTTGGACTGAGAAAGACCGTGCGCCGATCAATCTGGCACTGTATGAGCAAGAGTGGGAGCGGCGCAAGATTCGTAATAAAGTGCATCTCACCTTCACTGGTTGTCTCGGCCCTTGTGCGATTGGGAATAATGCACTCCTTCAGATCTTTGGACAGTCGATCTGGTTCAAGGATCTCAATGATGATCGCTTCATCCCGCAAATCTATGATTATATCGAAGCGATGTTGCAGGTAGGCCAGGCGCTACCGCCAGAAGGTGAATTGGTGGAACATGTCTATGCCCGGTATTTGCCAGCACCCCAAGATGGTGATTCTATAATCATTCAAGGGGCGGAGGAAGATGATGGTGCTGGGCTTGAACGACTTGATCCAGTGTGTTTGATGGATGTCGACCCCGCTACTGCGCGCTGGAAATCCGACTATAACGGTCGCACCTATTACTTCTGCGCGCCAAGCTGTAAGAAGTCGTTTGATCGTGAGCCATCCGCCTACGCGACGCCCTAGCCAAAGAATTACGAGATTGTCTAATCGTATGATGATACGCATTCTGTCGATCTGCCTGATATGTGCATATCTTGCCAGCGGCGTACCGAGGGTCTCTGCTGCTCCTCAACGCGTAACAGAGCTCATACTTGGCTATTCCACTGAGGGCAGGCCGATTACTGCGCTCCGAATTGGCGATGGGCCGCGTAAGCTTGTGCTTGTTGGTGCCACGCATGGTGGCCCAGAAGCGAATACCTATCGGCTGATCAACGAATTGATCGGACACTTTCGCGCCAACCCGGAAGAGGTGCCAACGACGATCCGACTCTACCTTATCCCAACACTCAACCCAGATGGATTGGCACATAACTCACGTCTCAATGCACGTAACATCGATCTCAATCGGAATATGAACACCAATCTTGACCGTTGCCCAGAGAATGATTGGAATCGCACCGTCAATGGCGCACGTGGCATTGTTTCCAACACGGGTGGCGACGCTCCTGAGACCGAAGTCGAGAGCCGCCTCATTCGTGATTTCCTGCTGGATGCTGCTGGAGCGATTTTCTACCACAGTGCAGGTGGTGAGCTATTTCCAGCCTTCTGTGATCACATGCCATCAATCCGTCTTGCCCAAGCTTATGCGACTGCATCCGGTTACCACTATATGCGCTACTATCCACGCTATCCTATTACCGGTGGGATGCATGATTGGGCGGGCAGCATGGGGATTGCAGCATTCACACCCGAACTCTGGAATGGAAACGATGCTGACATGCAGATCAACCACACCGCGATCCATGCCATTTTTGACCAGGCCGCCGAACTATTACCACTGCCCGAAGATCATAGTGAAGCTGGCATTACCGTACCTGCAGCAATCTGGCGCTTCTGGCGTAGCCGTGGAGGGTCAGAACTGTTTGGAATGCCGATTGCTCCAGCACAATCCATGGGAGGGCGTAGCGTTCAATATTTTGAACGCGTCGTGATTGAACAACATCCGCAAGCAGTCGATACTACTTCGTTTGTGCAGCTTGCGCTGATCGATCCAAGTGAGCGTCAGCAATATCGGACCACTGAACGCAGCATACCCCCGGAAGTCGAGACGCAGCTGATCGCCTATTGGCAACATTGGGGTGGTTCAGATCTTTTTGGCGAGGCGCTGTCGACAGCAACCCTTAATGTGCGTCAGAACTTGGTAGCAAAGCGGTTCACACGCGCGGAGCTAGAATATGATCTGAGCCGCCCAGATGCTCCTATTCGACTAGCACCATTGGGATGGCGCGCTT
>JANLSE010000213.1:0-2742 GCA_031362265.1 Roseiflexaceae bacterium | reverse complement strand
TCCACATCGAACCCATGCCGATCAGCGTAAGGATGAGAAATACGATCTTTATCCCAATACTCAGCGCGATATTCACACGGATCGTTTTCATAGTGGCGCGACTCAATTGCAGTGCGAAGGGGAGTTGGTGTAAATCATCGCTGAGCAAGGTGATGTCAGCCGTCTCCATGGCTTGGTTTGTACCACCATGGGCACCGCCAATTGCAATACCAACGTTTGCTGTCGCGAGCGCTGGTGTATCGTTGATGCCATCACCAACCATCGCGACTGCGCCATAGCGCTGTTGAAGCTCTTGGACTGCTGCAACCTTCTGCGCTGGCAGTAACTCAGCGCGGATCTCGGTCACACCAACGTCAGCACCAATTCGCTCAGCCGTTTGGCGCTGATCACCAGTCAGCATCACAATTGCTTGTATTCCGGCATCCCGTAAGGCAGCAATCGCGCTCCGACTGGTTTCACGCACCGTGTCAGCAATCGTAATCGTTCCAATAAATTGGCCATTTACTCCAACCATTACTGGTGTAAAACCCTGCATGGTTGCCTGGGCTGCATCGGCACAGACGCTAGGGTTATGCGGAATATTGCTCTCAAAGTAGGTATGGCTCGCAATCACAACATCCCGAGTATCTACACGACCATGCACTCCGCGTCCGACTAACGCTGTCACCCCTTCGGCAACCAGGTAGCGACTATCTATCCCACGGCGCGTCATTTCGTTCAAAATGGCCTGCGCCAATGGATGCTCACTGCGCCGTTCAACGGCTGCGGCAAGGGCGAGCATATCGTTACAATCGTCACATGTGTCCGATATGCAAGCGCGCTGCGTTTGGCATGCTGCTGAGTGAAGAGCGACGACCATTGGCCGTCCTGCGGTAAGCGTTCCCGTTTTGTCAAACGCAATTGCACGCACGTTGCTAAGCGCTTCCAGCATCGCGCCACCTTTGAACAACACACCACTACGCGCAGCGGCACTGATCGCGCTAATGACACTGACTGGCGTACTGATTACCAAGGCACATGGGCATGCCACTACCAACAGCGCCAAAGCGCGATAGAACCAGCCAAATGTATCTGGTGACGGATTCCAGAATGGTTGCCCAAAGACGAGCGGTGGCACGAGTGCAACCAGGATAGCGAACGCAACTACCGCAGGGGTATAGTATTTGGCAAACTGCTCGACAACGCGTTGCACTGGTGCACGGCGCTCCTGTGCTTCCTCGACGAGTGCAATCATACGGCTAATCGTATTATCAGATGCAAGCCGAATGACTTCTACCTCAAGGCTCCCTTCAGCATTGATACTTCCAGCAAATACCTCGCTGCCTACCTCTTTCTCGATCAGGCGACTTTCACCAGTAATTGGTGCCTGATTCACCGACGATACCCCTGCGCGAACCCTGCCATCCATCGGAAACCGTTCGCCGGGCTTCACCAGAATCGTATCGCCGACAGATAATTCGGTTACGGGTATGCGCTCCTCAAGGGATCTACTGCCATTCGGTACAATACGCACAGCGCTCGTTGGCGCAACCTCCATCATGCTGCGGATGGCATGGCGGGCGTGCGCTGCGGTGTAGCCTTCAAGTGCCTCACCAATCGAAAAGAGCACCATCACCATGCCAGCTTCAGTGTAGGCACCAATGATTACAGCACCAACTGCGGCAATCGTCATCAGCACATTGATATTCAATTCCCGGTTGATAACCAACGACCGTGCCGCACTGCGCGCGATTGGAATCCCAGCACTCAGCAATGCTCCGATCGCCAGCACATTAATCCATCCTGCTTCCCATCGCAGGATTTCGTGGAATATGAGGCCGGGCACAATCAGGAGCGCCCCAAGCAATGCAAGTCGCGTATCAGGGCGTTCCCATAGGAAAGCCAGAAAATGTGGCGGTTTGTGTGCCAGTGCAGGTTGTTCAGTTGTTGCAGCCTCTGAAGGTGTTGCCACATCAAAGCCGAGATCACGTACCCGTTGAATAATCTCGCCCTCAGAAACCTTTCCCGTAACTCGTAGCTTCTCAGTAGTGAAGTTTAGTTCACTTGTCGTAACACCAGTCAATTGTGCGACACCACTCTCAATCGTGCGCGCACAGCCAGCACAATCCATTCCACGAATGGTGAGCGTGAATGTTATAGCCTGCTCGATAGTTTCCATCTTCCACTCCCTCGTTCAGCTCAATGCTAACGTAACTGTACACCTTCAAGTCGAGTTGAAGGTCAAGTTATCAAAGCCAGCGTATAATTGGTTCATGGCCACGTTTGGTGAAATGACCCAGCAATCCTATACTGGCCTCTATCGTAGCTGCATACGAGGAGGTCATCAATGGATTTGCTCCCGCATCTTCTGCCACTTGGCACCAGCCTTCGTGTCGAGAATCTGAGCATCGATGGCGACACCCACACCGTCACGGTTGAGCTGCAGGCCATGGCTGATCAATGTCCCTGTCCATGCTGTCAACAACCTGCTCACCGTATTCATAGTCACTACCAACGAACCATTGCCGATCTCCCCTGGGCCGATTTGGTGGTACGCCTTCGTCTGGATGTCCGCAAGTTCTTCTGTGAGAACGTCGCCTGCATCCGTAACATCTTCACCGAGCGCATCCCCACCCTGGTTGCTCCTTCCGCGCGGCGCACCCTGCGGTTAGCCCAACAGCAAGCGGCCCTGGGTCTTGCCTTAGGTGGCAATCCAAGCGCTCGTCTCAGCAGTGTGCTGCATCAGGGTGCCAGCCGCAACAC
>JANLSE010000544.1:0-17122 GCA_031362265.1 Roseiflexaceae bacterium | reverse complement strand
TTGGGGCATTTGGCATCGATGAGGAGAATGATATCTTCTTCAAGCACTCAATCATGGGGCAATCCGCCGATAAGGCCGAACTCAAAGCGGCAATCATGGCTGTTGCCAATACCGCCGACGATTATGATGACAAGATTCGCTCCCAATGGGGCGGCCAACGAGCGCAGGATCGGTGAAGCATCGAAGCATCGAAGCAGGGGCCGGAGCACTAATCTGCTTCACCCAAAGGTCATCCGGATTCGATGCTTCATTGTTTCAATGCTTGATAACATATGCCCCTCACTATCACATCTCTAGCCTCTGGCAGTAGCGGCAATGCCCTATTGGTGCGCTGTGCCACTGGTACCATACTGGTCGACTGTGGTTTGTCGCAGCGCGCAATCGAGCGCCATCTGGCCCATGCGCGTCTGCGGCCTGCCGATCTCACTGCGGTGGTATTGACCCATGAGCATGGTGATCATGCTGGCTGCGTAGGTGCATTAGCACGCCGCCATGGCTTTCCTGTTATCGCAAACGGCCCCACGCTGGCAGCCCTGAGAAACGAATTACGCGACGTTACGACGATTACTCTTCCGACTGGTACAACCCGCGAACTTGGCCCCTTCAACATCCAGAGCTTTCTGATCTCGCACGATGCAGCTGAGCCGGTTGGCCTACTGATTCATGCAGATGATTGGCGTATTGGGGTTGCTACCGATCTTGGCTGCTGGGATACTAGCGTCGCCTCTGCTCTTACACAAGCCGATTTGATTGTCCTAGAGGCCAACCACGATCGAGAGAAACTATGGGCCGCGCCATATGCTTGGCCGATCAAGACACGAATCGCCGGTGATCGCGGGCATCTCGACAATATCGATGCTGGGCGGCTACTCGCCTTAATTGGAGCCGATGGGCGACAACGCACCGTTTGGTTAGCGCACCTTTCGCAAGAGGCCAATTCACCAACCATTGCGATACGCGCGGTACGTAATGTGCTCTCAATGGCAAATGTAAACTGTATTGATGTACATGCCCTACCACGCCGCGCTACGCTTAGTTGGGCAAGCGATGAACGCGGCGAGCAACTGCAACTGTGGTGAACCCAATCGCTCCATAGACACGGAGACGCGGAGACAAGGGAGCGCATAGCGCACAGCGCAAAACAGCCAGCTACTGTTCACAGACTCTCCGCTCCATCGCTCCATCGCTCCATCGTTTCTGCGCTTTGCGCTCTTGCGTTCTGCGCTCTTGCGTTCTGCGCTTTCCCGCTCGCCCTTCCCTACACTCCCAAATGGATGCTATAATCTCTGCACGACCCACGATGCACATCCGTATGCAGTGGCATCGTGTTAGAGGGGCATCCTGGCATGGCGTTCTCAGTCCAGTCTGACGACACGGACGATCCGCAAGCACTCATCGCCACCGAGCGCGATCGCTTACGACGTTACTTGCCCGATGAGTTGTTCGATACGCTCGATCAACCTCCTTCTGGCGATATTCTGTTGCGCCCATTTATTCACTTAGCCGCTGCCCGTTACACCATTGCGACATACCTGCCACGTCTATTGATCGAGCAGCTACTGGAAGAGGGTCTTCAGAGCCCGTGGTTACGTTGGGTTGAAGGCTCACTCTTGTTCGCTGATCTCTCGGGCTCAACAGCGCTTGCCGAGAGCTTAAGTGTATTGGGGCGGGAGGGAACTGAGCTTGTTACCGAATTCCTGAATCACATCTTCGACCGACTGATTCAGGTGATTCAGGCATATGGCGGTGATCTTGTCGCCTTTGGCGGCGATGCACTGCTGGTATTCTTTGGCGATGATCAGCATTCGCACACCGCCGTGCATGCTGCACGAGCACTCCAAGAATCACTTCATGGCTATGTGCGTGAAGTACCCAATGTTGGTTCATTCCCAATGCACCTTCATATTGGCGTTGAAAGTGGACGAGTGGCCTTTGTCAGTGCTGGCACACCCGAGGCGCTTAACTATAGTGTATTAGGTGGCGCAGTGAACGGCGTTGCTGCCGCTGAGGGCTTGGCTGGCGCAGGCGAAATTGTTGTAGGCCCAGGGTGCTTTAGTGAATTAGGAGATACAATTGCAGGCGTGGCGGTTGCCAATGGGTATATACGTGTTGAGGAGCTCCTTGGCACACCACCCATGCTTGTTACCCCAGCCGAATTGCCAGCGCATACAGGCGCGCCAGCACGTGCCATTCCAGCCTTGCTCGATGACCTCGATCGGCTGAATACCTATATTCCAAATGTGCTTGCCGGGCGAATCATGGCGGATCCACAACGTCCGCAAATTGAAGCCGAACTACGTCCCGTTACGGTGATTTTTGTGCAAGTGATTGGCCTTGAGCACCTTGCCGAGCATCTTCTACCCGAACTAGCCGCTGCTGCTGTCCAAATCTATGTTGGTAACATGCAGGAAATTGTGGAACAGTTTGGTGGCGTCGTCAATAAACTCGATGTCGCAGATGAGGGCATCAAGCTCGTAGCAATTTTTGGTGCACCCACTGCTTACGAAGATCATCCTGAGCGAGCCGCCCGGACTGCAATTGCCATGCGTGATCGGCTGCCCACTATTATTGAGCAAATTGAGGCGCTGATACGTGCAACTGAGAATCAAGAACAAGCGAACAAAAGAACAAGCGAACAAAAGAACCAAGAACCAAGAACCAAAAACCAAGCAGGCGCACAACCCAACCCGAGCGAACTCAACGACACAACTAGGCCTGAGGGCGATCAGCTACAGAATCAAGAACTAAAGGCAGGACATCAGCCTACCGATGCCATGCGTTTGTCCGCCTCCAACAACCGGCCATTGCTCTCTGACTCGAAGCTGCTGCGCCAACGTATCGGTATCAACCTTGGCACTGCTTTCGCAGGGAATGTTGGTAGCCCCTCACGCAAGGAATATACTGTGATGGGCGATGCCGTAAATGTGGCAGCCCGTGTCATGAGTAAGGCTGCCTGGGGTGAGGTTTGGTGCAGCCTCATGGTCGAACGTGCAGTCGAGGCGCGTATGCACTGCCTAGATCGCGGTGCCATGCAGGTGAAGGGCAAATCTGCGCCACTCCGATTGTTTCAAGTACTTGATGAGCGTGATGCCCCCATGGTTCTCACCAGCGATGGTGGCATGCTCGTTGGCCGCGAACAAGAACTCACACAACTCATGGCAGAATTGGATCAGGCATTAGGCGGGGCAGGCCGGGCAGTACGCATCGTGGGCGAGGCTGGGGTAGGTAAATCGCGGCTTGCAGCCGAACTACTCAGTAGCGCCCGTACGCGTGGCATGCGCATTATCCCTGCGGGATGTTTCTCCTACACAGCCAGTATTCCTTATGCTGCTTGGGGCGAATGGCTTAAGGCCTATTGTGGAATCGCATCTGGAGATTCTGATAGCACACGTACAGCATTATTGGCCGATCGGTTACGCGAACTAGGCACAGGAATGGAGGAATGGCTTCCGCTGTTTGGCGATATGGTGCGCCTCGATATCCCAGAAAATCGGCTTACCCGTGGCCTTGACCCACAACTACGTCAGTCGCGGCGCTTCGACATACTGGAGCGCATGTTGCGCCATGCCGCATCCCAAGGGCCAGTGCTCACATTCTTCGAAGATTTGCACTGGGCAGATCCAATCTCACTCGATCTCTGGCGGCGGATCACTGCCAGTATTGCCGATCAGCCTATTCTGTTGCTTGGGCTTCATCGTACAACCTCAGCACTTAGTGCTGGAAGTGATAATGCTCAGGTTCTTGAGCTACACGAGCTCTCGGTAGCCGAGAGTGTTGTGCTTGCCGATCAACTAGCAGGCAAGCAAGATTTGCCACCACATCTGGTCCAACAGATTGTTGGGCGAGCTGCTGGCAACCCGCTCTTCCTAGCCGAGTTGCTGCACGCGATCAGTGCTCAGCGCAACGAATCACCTACCGACCAAGCAACCCTCTCACTCGATAATCTTCCAGAGAGCTTGAACGGTCTGCTCCTCTCGCGTATCGATCGGCTCGACGAGGTGAGCCGCAGCATGCTACGAATTGCATCCGTGATTGGGCAGCGCATCCCATTCGGGGTATTGCAATCGATTCAGCCCGGCGATCAGCGTTTGCTTATTCGGCAACTAGCGCGGCTCGATAGTGAAGAAATGACAGTACTTGAACGAGTCGAGCCCGAGCGTGTACATGCATTCCGCCACGCCCTTATTCAGGAGGTCGCTTACCAAAGCATGCTCTATGCACGGCGCCGCGAGCTACACGGGCGCATTGGCGAATATCTAGAGCAACGTTATAGAGAAGATCTTGACGACTACTATGGCCTGCTGGCGCATCACTATCGGCTAAGCGACCGGCCAAGCAAGGCAGTCGATTATCTGCTAAAAGCTGGGCATAGTGCACGAATAAACTATGCAAATGAGGAGGCAATCCAGTCATATCGTTGGGCACTAGAGGCGCTGAACGGTGACGACTCCGCGCTCGAGGCATGGGAGGCACGCGACGCATTGGCTGAAGTCTTCGAGAGCCTTGGGCGTTATGAAGAAGCGCTAACCCAACATGCCCTGATCATTGCATCGCCCAATGTTCCTGCCGATATTGCCCGCCGTGCGCACCGTAAACGTGGCTTTGTGCACGAAAAGCAGGGCCATTACTTGCTTGCATTGGAAGAGCTTGATCGCGCAATGACGATCGCCACATCGGGTGCGCCTAATATCTCGCCACTCGCACTGCCGCGCACCTATGCTGATTTGGCGCTTGTCCGCCAGCGGCTGGGTGAATACGATGCGGCAATTACCGCTTGTGAGGCCGGGATAGCCGCGCTACGCCAACAAAACCGTACACGTTGGGATGATCTTATCGAGGCCGATTTGCACTCAATCCTCGGCGGTATTTATGGGATGCGGGGCGATTACTCGCACTGCCAATATCATTTCGAGCGCTGTTTAGCAGCACGCACGATTGCCGATGATCTAGCGGGAGTGTGCGCGGTTCAGAGCAACCTAGGATACCTCCATCAACTACAGAGTGAGTATGAGCGTGCTCTAGAATATTACCGCAGTGCACAAGAGCTTGCCGATAAACTACCATTACCCTACATGCAGGTTGTGATTGGAGTCAATGCTGCCGATGTACAGATCAAGCTCGGCCAACTTGCCCAAGCAGAACAACACTGTAATAATGTATTAGCGCTTGCCAACACGATCCATGCACAACATATGGCGGCCCAAATTCATAATACGCTCGGCATCGCTTATTTTTACCAGGGGCGCTACGATGCTGCACTCGTTTCGTATCACGAGGCACAACGTATTCACCAAACATTGGGAAGTGCCTATGAAGAGGGTGATGTTCTGATCAATATCTCATTGGTGCATAGTGCCGTTGGCATGCATCAATTGGCATCTGAAACCGCACAACAAGCGCTTGAGCGCGCCGAATCGATCCAATCACAACGCCTCAAAGCCGAAGCGCTCATTGCTCAGGCCGAAGCACTCCTGCTCGTGAATCAGCCCGAGGAGGTGATCCAAGCTGCAACAGCTGCCCTTGAGCTTGCGGCCCAACTTGGCAGCACCTATGATCAAGCGATTGCACTGCGGCTACTAGGGCAAGCCTCAGCGCGAAATCAACTGCCATTCGCATCCTACTTCGAGCAAAGTATCATACTGCTGAATACTATCAAACATAGTTTTGGATTAGCACGAACATGGGCCGAATATGGCCGCGCGCTGATCGAATCTGGTAACAATCGCGACGGTACCGCGTATGTAATGCAGGCGCATGAAGCGTTTACCGCGATCGGAGCCCTCGGGGAATTGGCCCGAATCACTCAGAGATACTGAAAGGAGCAACAACTCATGTCACAGCATGAAATCGAGCGCGTGATTGGCCGCGCTGCTACTGATTCTGCTTTTCGCCAAGCACTTGTCGAAAATGCCCGCGAAGCATGTAAAGGATTCGATCTGACTGAGGAAGAGATTGAGGCGCTTGAAAAGCTTGATACCTCCAGCCTTTCCAGTTTTGCTGCTTCACTCGATACGCGTATCTCGAAAACCGGTGGCGGTGGGTTTGTACGCTAGCCACAACGAATCAATGAGCGGCACGAGCACTCGTGCCGCTCATTGATTCTCTGGCTTACACCCGCGCAAGAAAATCCGTAACGAGTGACACCTGCGCAGCATAATCGATCAGGAACGCATCGTGGCCTGAATCGCTATGCAGCTCAACATGTTCTGCGCGCCGCCCAACTCGCCGCAGTGCTTCCACAATGGCCAACGAATCGGCGGTTGGGTATAGCCAATCACTATCAAATGATATCAGCAGGCATTCTGCATTACCACGCGCAAATGCCCGATCGAGCGAACCATGTTGGCGTGGCAAATCCCAATAATCCATGGCCTTGGTAATATACAGGTATGAGTTCGCATCAAAGCGATCGGTGAAGCTCATGCCCTGGTATTCCAAGTAGCTTTCAATCGCATACTCGCGTTCAAGGCTAAATTGTGGCTCGGGGATCGCCTGAAACGCACGACCAAACTTCTGTTCGAGCGCTATATCGCTCACATATGTTACATGGCCAATCATACGTGCAACAGCCAGACCATTTGCGGGTGGTGTATGGCTATAATACGCTCCGCCACGCCAATTTGGGTCACGCATGATCGCCTGCCGCCCAATCGCATTCCAAGCCATTGCTTGGGCTGCCTGTCGCGCAGCTGTCGCAATCAGAATTGCACTCCGCACACGTCCTGGGTATGCTGTTAGCCACTCAAGTGCCTGAAACCCTCCCATCGAGCCGCCAGCAACACTCTGTAACTGCGCAATCCCAAGCGTATCGATTAGCCGCACTTGCGCCTGCACCATATCCCCGATCGTGACAACCGGAAACTGTGCAGCGTACGGGCGCCCACCTGCGGGGTTAATGCTACTTGGGCCTGTACTTCCTTGGCAGCCACCAATCACGTTCGAACAAATCACATAATACTTATTCGTATCGAACGCACGGCCTGGCCCAACCATCGCATCCCACCAACCGGGTTTACGATCACTCCAGTGGTGCCGCCCAGCAGCATGCGCATCACCAGAGAGCGCATGCAAAAGCAGAATCGCATTATCCCGCTGAGCATTGAGCCGACCATATGTTTCGTATGCAAGCGTCACCGAACCCAGCCGAGCGCCACTCTCTAGCACGAACGGCTCAATCCAGGTGGCATACTTTCGCTCAACCAATCCGACACCAGTGTCGCATTCTGTAGCGAGTACGCTCATGTGGTTCTTCCTTGTGACATGATACAAGGTGCCCAGGTGACATGGTGACATGGTGACATGGTGACCGTGTTATTCAAATGAATCAGCATATCATCGTGCCTTCTCTTCACCATGTCACCCCTTCACCATGTCAGTCTGTCATACCTTTGCGAGTGCCTGCTCCAGATCGGCAATAATATCTTCGAGCGTCTCAATGCCAACCGAGAGCCGCACAAAGTCGTCAGTGACACCCGTAAGCTTTTGCTCTTCAGGCGATAGTTGGCTATGAGTCGTTGTGGCCGGATGAATCACCAAGCTCTTGGCATCTCCGATATTTGCCAGATGCGAGAAGAGCTTCAGGTTATCAACAAATGTCTTGCCTGCAGCTCGGCCACCCTTGATACCAAAACCAAGCAGGCCACTCTGGCCCTTTGGTAGGTACTTCTTGGCCAACTCGACGCTTGGGCTTCCCGCCAGGCCAGGGTAGCGTACCCAGTTCACCTTACTATGCTCACTCAGATACTGGGCAACGCCAAGCGCATTCTGGCTATGGCGCTCCATACGCAACCCGAGGGTCTCGATCCCTTGTAGCACAAGGAATGCATTAAATGGGCTTAGTGCCGCACCATAATCGCGTAGACCCTGCACACGGGCCTTAAGGATAAACGCCAGGTTGCCAAAGGCTTGGGCAAAGACCATATCGTGATACGAGGGATCAGGAGTGGTAAATTCTGGGAAGCGCCCATTGGCCCAATCAAATTTGCCACCATCAACAATCAACCCAGCAATACTAGTTCCATGCCCACCGAGATATTTGGTTGCCGAATGGATCACAATATCCGCACCATGCTTAAGCGGCTGCCAGAGATAGGGTGTCACAACTGTCGCATCGACAAGCACCGGCACACCTTTTGCATGGGCAATTGCAGCAATGCGCTCGAGATCGAGCACATCCAAGTTGGGGTTACCGACCAGTTCTAGGAAGAATGCCTTGGTGCGATCATCAATAGCAGCCTCAAAACCAGCAAAATCGCGGGCATCAACAAAGCGGGTGGTGATACCAAGTTTGGGCAAACTATGGCGGAACAGGTTATACGTACCACCATACAGATCGCTTGAAGAGACGATATTATCGCCTGCGCTAGCCAGATTCAGAATCGCCAATGTCTCTGCTGCTTGGCCCGATGCAAGTGCTAACCCTGCTGCGCCACCCTCAAGTGCTGCAATCCGCTGCTCCAACACATCGGTCGTCGGGTTCATGATACGTGTGTAGATATTGCCGAATTCCTGCAAGCCAAACAGGCGCGCTGCATGATCGGTATCTTTGAACTGGTACGATGTCGTCTGATAAATCGGTACCGCACGCGCACCGGTAGTCGGGTCAGCCTGCTGGCCAGCATGAAGTGCCAGCGTCTCAAAGCCTTTGAACTGAGCGTCAGCCATTGGGGTATCTCCTTCACAAAATAAAAACGCCCTCATCAAGGATAGATGAGAGCAGGTGCCTGTTGACAAAACGCCCTTCTGCAATGATGCAAGAAGGGGCGTACGTCTCCGTAGGCCTCTCATCTTCCAGAACATCTGCCGGAGTTGGCACCCTAATGATCAGCCTGCAGCATCGCAGACCTTTCCAGGGTTGCCGAGACTTCACAGGGCCGGTCCCTCAGTCTCTCTGGATAAGAGCCAATATTTAGTTATCAGGAAATATATCTGACCTGCGTTAGTTTGTCAAGTATCGCAGAGCAGCGCGAAAATCTAACGTCCTTCTTAGGTTTAGCAGGCGTAGACATGGTATAATTCCGCTATGGTGTAATCACGTGAAACACTGGTTGTAGCAAACCGATGGCAACGTTGGAAAGAGGTTAAGAATGTTTTTCAGCCCGCTCTTTTTGGCGCTCATGCTTCCAGCAATGCTGTTAGCACTCTATGCGCAGTGGCAGGTCTCTTCTGCCTATAAGAAGTATTCCGAGCTTGGCAATGCCCAGCGTATGACAGGTGCGGATGTCGCGCAGATCCTGATTCGCAATGAAGGTCTTGACAATGTTAAGATTGAGGTTATCCCTGGCCATATGACCGATCATTACGATCCACAGGGCAAGGTAATGCGTCTTTCTGAAGGTTCAGCACGCTATCCATCGATCGCGGCAATGGCGATTGTAGCGCATGAGCTTGGCCACGCTCAGCAAGATAAGAGTGGTTATTTCTGGCTCCAGATGCGATCAAGCATCGTGGGAGTTGCAAGTATCGGCTCTAATCTTGGCACGTGGGTACTCATGGGAGGCGTACTCCTGGCCAGTTTTGGTGGCGGGCTAACGGTTGCCTGGATCGGGGTAATGCTCATGAGTGCTGCTGTTGTCTTCAGCCTGATCACACTACCGGTTGAGTTTGATGCGAGTTCCCGAGCGCGCCAAATGCTTCAGCGCGCTGGCATGATGTCGCCACAGGAATCGCAAGGCGTTGGGGCCGTACTGAATGCTGCGGCACTGACCTATGTTGCCGGAGCTGCACAGGCTGTATTGCAACTGTTGTATTGGGTGATCACACTCAGTGGTTTGCGGCGTAATTAATTCAGTGGTATAGGATCCGAAAGGGAATGATCGTGGAAGATGAGACGCGCCGCCGAATCGTATATGGCCTGCTGAGTATGGCGCTTGGTTTGCTTGCTGCCAAGCTGGCACAGTATCTCACTGATCGTATCCTTGGGCCTGCCCCTGAGGAAAGCAGATTTACGTATTAAGAATTAGGGGATTCATGAGCGGTAGATTTCTCCGCACTCATGAATCCCTGTCTTTTACGCTTTTGTTTCTAACATACGTGCATGCATACGCTCGCGGTAGTACCCCCAATATTGCTCCGGCATCATTTCTGCGATCTTCAGCATAACCTCTTCGGTAAGTACTGCCATTTTGTCGGGCGGAATATGTGTACCCTGCACATCCGGGTAGTATGGCTTGCCAAAGCGCACATGAATTGGCTTTCGCAGCATCGCGCCACCCAGACTATGTTCCGTACCCCAAATGGCAACCGGCACAATTGGGCAAGCGCTACGCGTAGACAAACGCACAACGCCAGATTTTGCCTCTTGGAGGCCACCTGTAGTGGTACGATGCCCTTCGGGGAAGATAATAAGCGCCGCTCCTTGCTTTAATGCTACCTCACACGCCTCCATAGCCGCCATATCGCGCTTACCTCGGCGAATAGGAATCACTTGCATCTCACGGAACCACCATGAGGCAAAGCGATTATTGAAGAGTTCGACCTTCGCCAACCACCAGGGGCGATGTGAAAGCGGTAACGACGAACCTAGGATATGAATATCGGTCCAGTGCATATGATTTATCGCTAATACAAAGCCTTGTGGCCGCGCTGGTAAATTCTCCAAACCCTCGATCGACCAACGCCACCAGATCCAGCGCATGACATTCGCTGGAAACCAGATCAGAAAATACATGAATGCGCCCAGCATTCTTTCCCCCTATGAGTTCATCTGGGATGCGCCCATTTATGCGCCCCCAATTCTTAGTACGTACGCCATATGCCCACCGAGCCAGCCGCTCAGCACAAGCAGAAATACCCCGATACTCAGCCGCACAATATAGCCTTGGCGTGTAGCTGGCTGTTCAAGTACTTGCGGATTTCTCCGCCGTATCTGCCACGCCTGCCAGTAAACTAGCGTCAACACAAGCCCACTCAGTGCATGTGCATTAATCCATACCAATGCTTCCGGCCGTGGGGATGGGCTATTCAGATACCATACTGCATCCCAGGTTCCTGCTGCGATCGCGGGCAGAATTCCAATGAAGCCAAGCCAGAGGCAATGATATGCAGCTACCTCGAAACCTACCTCGCGCCGCCATACATACAGCAGCGTCAGCACCGCATTTCCAATCAATAATCCAATTGGAAGATGCACAGTTAATGGATGGATCGGCATACTCAGATTATACCAGATGCTAGCCTGCGAGTTGGATGTGAATGTATGAACCCACACACAAACTTCATCCTAGTACGCTGAAGCGCAGATGATGCGCTAGCACGCGCCGCTTTGCAACCGGCTAAAGCCCGTTAGAAACCCTATACGAAATGAGGCCGAATTATACTAGCGCGCCACAACCGGCACCCAATAGGTATTTGGTGCTGGAATCGGATTCGAGGTGATCGTAAACTCTGTAACAGGATGGGTAGGATCGCTACTAAATACGCGGATGCGGCCACGATACGGCCAGGAGCCCGGGGGAATCCAACCTGCCCGAAACGGAATGAGTTGGGTAGATCCAGCAGCAACACTACCAGAAACACTTCCGCCAGTAAGCCAACGCGTTGCGACTGGCTGTGGCCGCAATTCGATTGCCAGCCCTGACACAAGTGGGGCATCAGTTCCACATCCTAGCGTTTGATCATCACCAGGCACACGCTGCACGCCAACCGTAAGTTTTTGTGGAAGCGCACCTAACTCGCCATAACGGAACACGACCCGTCCATCGCGATTCAGTTCGACTTGGAATGAGTAGGTTGCCTGAACTGAACGATCGCGCAGCAATACCTGTTCATAGCTCACAATTGCTGCGCCGTTAGGCAATATGGCCGATCGTACGCGACCACCGCGGCTCAGATCAAGATTTGCCCAAAATGGCGCAGCCGAGAATAGATAGAGTTGCGGATCCGGGCGGCAACCCGTCGTTGGCGGATCACCCACGACGGGCGCAACGAATGAGATCACTCCATTGGCACCAACATAGAGACTGTGGAATGACTTATTAAAAAAGCGAAAATCAAATGGCAGCGGCACTATCACCGTACGATCGGGCGGAATTGTCAGTTCTTCAGCATCTGCAGGAAGCGCAACTAACCCGGGCGTTGGGCCACCAGGCTCATCACTACGCCAAACACTAAACACTTCAGGGATGGTATAGACTTGGTATGTCAATGTGCGCGTCCCCGAATTCGCAAGGAGTACTGGTATTGGAATAGCTTGACTCAGGCTTGGTGCGACCAGATCCGATCCAACGTACAGCGCCAAACGGGGCTGATCTGGTCGCAATGCAAAATCTTGGCGAGCATTCTGGCTAGATACATAGATTGTGACACTTGAGGAAAAGTAACTAAGCGCGCCAGCAACAAGCTTATACTTACCTGGAAACAAGCGTATCGTATAGCGCCCATCTGAATCCGTAGAAATACCTACAGTGCCAGAAATCCCAACTTGAGCAACAAGTGGCATCCCATTCTCGGCGGATGTCACAACACCACTCACAGCGACACTTGTTCCATCATCTGGTAATGTAACAGTAACCAAAATTGTCGTAGGGGCAGAACTGAGAGTACCAGGGTAGATTTGTATACGCGCTTGGTATGTACCCGGCCCTGGAAGAAAGTGCGCATTCAATGTTAGTGCAAGATTTGCTGTGCCCCCTACTGCGAGTGTAGCAACCGGCCCTACACTCAACCAGGGAACATCGACACGCACCTGTGCCACCGCTGCGAAAATATCTAATGCTCCATAGCCATAGGTATTGTTCGGCGAAACGACATGCTCACCACAGCTGGTATCGGCCAATGGATGCGCACTTCCCGTTAATGCAGCATATGTCGCATCATAATTACCAATCAGTGCTGGATTCGCAGCCCAGAGTAATGCAACTGCCCCGGCAACATGTGGCGCTGCCATGGATGTACCTTGAAGGCCACGATACTCAGCTTGGGTTCCACCAATCGCAGCACTATAAATTCCCAATTGGCCAGTACTGTAGGTGCCAGGAGCGCTGAGATCAGGTTTTAGGCCTCCAAAAGAACTAGGCCCACGCAAACTAAACGGGGCAATCGTTCGATTAGCGTCGATTGCGCCAACTGCCAGAACTTGGGGATCATCGCCAGGCGAAGCAATTGATCCACAGACAGATGGATTCTGTATACTTGCGTTTCCGGCAGCAAATACCGGGAAGATCCCAGCAGCACGCCAAGCAGTAATATAACCAGAATACCATGGATCGCCCCCAGTTCCAGCCCAGGAATTATTGATAACCATTGGCCGTAGATCCGGGCGTGGGTTCCGGCCTTGTGTATCGGTAGGAGCTAACATCCATTCGGCAGCTGCAATTAGATCGCCCTCTGAGCAATCCGATTCACAGCCCTGTGCTGCGATCCATGCGGCCCCTGGCGCAACCCCAATTGATGGCTTTGTGGTCGTTTCATCCCCCTGACCCACCATAATTCCCATGACATGCGTGCCATGGCCGTTTTGATCGCCTGGGCCGGATATAAGACCCTGTGGATCATACCAATTATAATCATTGGTAAATACCCCTGGCCCGACATAGCCGCGATATCCACGGGTCAGTGCCGAATGTGAAACCAATACTCCACTATCGATTGATGCGACCGTCACACCGCGTCCATTTATACCAAATTCGTTCCAGACTCGATCTGCGCCAATTGCACGTATATTCCAGCAGACCGGGTTGTTGGGATTGTCCGGGCTACAAGCTGGGTTACCAAGCGCCAATGGCTCAGGGAGTGGTGCCACCCAAGAACGATCGGCCTGAACAAGTGCAACTTCTGGATGCGTAGCTAATACGTTGGCATCCTGCGGACGCGCTCGTAAGCGGATCGCATTCACGATCCAGAGTGGGCGAAATGGAATACCTTGCGCCTTCAAATCTGCTCGCAACAGTGCTTGCGTCCGTTCTGCATGCGCTGTGAGTGTCTGGTACACAAATGTACCACGTGTTTTCCAATCTGGAATAGTGAGTGCTGCACTTAGATCGGCCTGATCATCCAGAAACACGAGTACATCTACGCGACCATCGGATGAAGTTGGCGCAATGTTCTCAATCTGTGGATCAATTCTGGCGGTATGTTGCGGGAGTGTAGCTCGCAATGGAGCAGGCGCAACTGCACTCGCAACAACTGGTATACGCGGATACGCTTCATACACAAGTGGAAGCACTGGCAGCGGGCCTGAGTTGGTTAGCCGAACTGCCACATCACGATGTTCATCTGGCGCCAGAGTAACTGCTAGCTGTAAGGTATCGCTGACAAGTGCGGAATCCTGAGCCCGAACTGGAAGTACAGCAGGAGGGAGCAATACCAAAAACATGATTATTAGGGCGATTCGCAAGCGTAATTGTATATGCATTGTTTTATTTTGTGCCATGGTCTTCTAGATCAGCAACCCAGGCAGAGTGTATGGTATCATACCGGCTGGTGTTCAATACTGAATGGAACATACCCATGCGATTACGGCATCTTACGCTCATACTCTTCATGCTGATAGCAATTATCCCTTCGAATGCAGAAGCGCACGGTGGCCACCTTAGCCCAATTCAAAGCTTCACCCAGCTCGTTGGGCCTTATGAACTAACCGTCACTGTCGAAATGCCCGCCAGTGTTCCAGGACCATTGTACTTGGTTGTGGCTCCACATGGTGAAATTGGTGAGGCAACTATCCACATTCAGGCAGTACCACGTGGCTTCCCACTTAACGATGCACCAGTTGCCGAAGTAAAAACCTTTAGTGGCACACAAATCTATTATACCGAGCTTGTGGCTAGCCGCGCTGGCGATTGGGAATTGGACGTACAGGCCAGTGGGGCACTTGGCAGTGGGCGCGCCCGCATACCATTCTCGATAGTGGTTACGCCACTTGCACCCGAGACGATCCCATTGGCGATTGCGCTTGGCAGTGCTGTTCTCTTGGTTATCAGCCGTTTAGCACTTGGAGCGATTGCCAGCGGGCGTGGTGGGAGCGTTTCGGCGCGTGGTGAGCAGGTATTTGGTTATCTGCTCTTTGGCTGTCTGATTGTCGCCGGGGTATTGGGCATACAGCAAGTTGTCTCTCAAGCCCAAGCGACTACCACAACACCAATCTTGGGGCGGCCACACGCAAATGCGAGCCTTCAAACCGAACCCATAATGCCACAAGCTGGGCAACCCTTTACGCTGACGCTAGATTTATCCGATGGCTCGACTGGTCTACCAATCGATGATTTAGCGCCACACCACGATGCGCTAATGCATCTTGTGTTGATCAATGATAATAATACGAGCTTCACGCATATCCATCCAGGGTCGACAGCTATCGGGCGGTTCATGGTACCACTGATACTTGCACAGCCGGGGCGTTATACCGCCTATATCGAGATTGAACGCATCAATAGTGGCACGCAAATTATTGAACGACACTTTGAAGTACAAGGGCAAGCGGCAACCACTGAAGCTCAAACAACCACCGAAACCACTAGTTTGGGAACACATGTGGCTGGCGATCTCACGATCAATGTCACCTCTTCGCTCCAGCCAATTCTTGCTGGCCAGCAAACCACACTTGCGCTGAATATCAGCCAGGATGGCAAGCCAGTAACCGATATCGAACTTTGGTTGGGGATGAGCGGCCACCTGATTGCGCGCAGTGCCGATCAGGCAATTTATGGCCACATCCATGCTGCGGGGGTCATGGTAGCTCCTGCTACCAGCGCAGCACTTGTCACACCACCCAACTATGGCCCAGATATCCAGTTCATCTATACCTTCCCACAGCCGGGAACCTATTATCTCTGGGCTCAATTCCAACATGCCAGTAACGTGGTAACCGTACCAGTGATCGTTGAGGTAGGTAGATCATGAGGCGCAAAACGCCATGCAGAAATTGACCACTTGGTATTGTGCGTAGTATCTGTTGAAGAATAGCAATTGAGCAGTGGAATGTGAGGAATGCATGAGAGCATTATTGTGTCTGGCAGTACTAGCACTATTGGTGGCATGTGGCCCAGCCAACACCATACAGATAAATCAGACAAACCGTTACACGGTTGCCATGAGTCTTGATGGGCAAACTGTTGGTACACGAATAATTAGTATTACGGTGACAGATAAGAATGGCAGCCCTGCCATTGTTGATAGCATCATCGCCGTGCCTGTGATGCACGAGATGGGAATGGTCTCACCCGAGATGACAGCAACGGCGCTTGGTAATGGGCGCTATGAGATCAAGGGTGAGCCATTCACAATGCTTGGTGTCTGGGAAGTGGCGCTACGTATTAGTGCGGGTGGCAAAGAAGATACAACCAGCTTTCAGGTCGAAATCAAATAGTACACTATTCGCCAGCGCTACAACCACAGCTTGAGTCATCACTCCCACAACAATCGGCCTTGGCTTCAGGCTCGCAACATGTTACCTGGGCTACCGGGCTACAGCATGCTCTTGCCGTTGGTGTTGCGACCGCAATCAGATTAGGGGCGGCTATCTGTGCACTACCACCGACCAGTGTAATCGGAATAAGATTCGGCCTGTTAAACATATTCACCTGAGTAATTGGGATGATATCCACCGTTTTGCTGCTTGGTGCACAGCAACTAGCTTCTGCATTCGGGCCAGAGCAAACCCCAGTTTCAGGTAGAACAAGGCGTACATCACGAGCGGCCTGCCAATCGCCAGTCAATGCTGCAGTAACCGAGCGAACTTGCTCATAGCCGGTTAGGAGCAGAAAAGTCGGAGCGCGACCATAGCTCTTCATCCCAACCACATAAAACCCAACCTCAGGATGCGCCAGTTCATCAACCCCATGTGGTGGAACACTACCACAGCTATGAATATTGGGATCAATCAGAGGTGCCAATGCATGCGGAGCTTCAACACTCGCATCCAGCCCAAGGCGTAGCTCACGTAGCATTGCGAGATCGGGGCGGAAGCCAGTACACACAATAATCTCATCGAATGGGCCGATCTGGCGACCATCATCACCTACCACATGCAGGCCCGTAGCGTCACGTTCAATCCGTTCGACCCGCAACCCAAGCTCCAGTGTCACCGCACCACTACTCACCAACTGTTTCGCCCGTTCACCAAGGTGGCCACGTGCTTCCAGGCCATCATCATTACCACCGCCATACAGCACTTGGGTTTCTA
>JANLSE010000126.1:0-5046 GCA_031362265.1 Roseiflexaceae bacterium | reverse complement strand
AACACGAACGCGAACGAGAATACCAACACGAACGCGAACGAGAATACCAACACGAACGCGAACGAGAATACCAACACGAACGCGAACGAGAATACCAACACGAACGCGAACGAGAATACCAACACGAACGCGAACGAGAATATTAATGATGACCACGGGGGTAAAAAGAATCCCTAAGCTCTGGATGCAAGTTAAATAGTAGAACCACAGCACACAAATAGGAAGACTATGTAGTCTTCCTATTTGTGTTTATAGGCTGTTTTCAACGCTATGCTTCCTGGTATAATTCATTCGCTCTTGTTCTTTGTGACGTTCCCTAGGAAACATCATGACACAACTCCACAATCTGACTATCGCCGAGGCCAGTAGCCAGCTTCAGGCTGGCGCAATCTCGTCGGTTGAACTTACTCAGGCACTTCTTGCTCGTATTGAAACCACGGATCAACAGATCCAATCGTTCTTGACAGTCGATGCTGAGGGGGCACTGGCTCAGGCACATACTGCGGATACATTGCGCCATACGTTAGGGTCACCCCTACGTGGTATTCCGCTGGCTATTAAGGATGTGATCTCAACGCGTGGGTTGCGCACAACATGTGGTTCGCGTATGCTGGCCGATTACCGGCCACCCTATGATGCGACATCAATTGCACGCTTGCGTGAGGCAGGATCCGTACTGCTTGGTAAGCTCAACTGTGATGAATTTGCCATGGGTTCATCAACCGAAAATAGCGCCTACCAACAAACCCGTAACCCATGGGATACTAGCCGTGTGCCAGGTGGCTCTAGTGGTGGTTCAGCTGCCGCAGTTGCCGCAGGGCAGGCCTTAGGAACCCTTGGCACCGATACTGGGGGCAGTATTCGCCAGCCGGCTGCCTTGTGTGGTGTGACAGGCCTAAAGCCCACCTATGGGCGCGTCTCACGCTATGGTTTGGTAGCGTTTGGATCCTCGCTTGATCAGATCGGGCCGATGGCCAGGACAGCGCGTGATTGTGCATTGTTACTGCAGGCGATCGCTGGCTACGATCCCCACGACAGTACAAGTGCATCTCAGCCGGTACCAGATTATCTTGCTGCGTTGACAGGTGATATACGTGGGCTGCGAATTGGGGTCCCGCAGGAGTTTTTTGTCGAAGGTATGCAGCCTGCTGTTGAGGCAGCAGTACGCACGGCAATTGCTGTGCTCCAGGCGCAGGGTGCTAGTATCCATACAATTAGTTTGCCCCATACCAAATACGCACTACCGGTCTACTATATTATCGCGCCTGCCGAGGCGAGTTCAAACCTAGCACGCTACGATGGTGTACGCTTTGGGTTACGGGTTGCTGGTGAGGGCTATCGCGAAGAGCTAGAGCGAACCCGCGGGGAAGGTTTCGGCCCGGAAGTGCGCCGCCGCATCATGCTAGGCACCTATGCACTTTCGGCTGGGTATTATGATGCCTACTATAAACGAGCACAGCAGGTACGTACGCTTATCCGCGAAGATTATCAGCGCGCCTTTGAGCAGGTGGATCTGATAGCAGCCCCTACGACTCCGACGGTTGCATTCAAAATTGGGTCACACACAGATGATCCACTTGCGATGTATCTTGAGGATGTTTGTACGCTTCCCGCCAACCTAGCAGGTATTCCTGGCCTGGTTGTGCCTTGTGGCTTTGATGCGCACTTACCAATTGGCCTTCAATTGATGGGGCGTCCATTTGATGAGGTGACAATCTTACGAGCTGGCGATGCGTATCAGCGCCTCACCGATTGGCATTCCCATCGGCCATCCCAAATGCAATCCCTTCCCTGAGTGTGCCGCGGGTTGTGATTCCAGTCATGTCGGCACCTAGGCTAACAAGGGTCTGTGCAATTTCGGCCCCGATTCCCGTTAGCACAACTTGTGCTCCTAACAGGCGCGCGGCACGTGCAGCTCGTAGAAGCGCATCGGCGACTTGGGTATCAACCACCTTGACACCCGTGATGTCGATCAGTGCAACGTGCGCCTGATGCGTTCCAATCCCCTCAAGTAGTGTTTCCATGATCTGCTGCGCGCGTGCAGTGCTGATTGTTCCAACCAGAGGCATTGCAACAACGCCATCGGCGAGTGGGATCAGTGGCGTTGAGAGCTCGCGGATCGCTGCCTCCTGCGCGGAAATAACCTCTTCCTGCAGCGCCTCACGTTCCTGCTGCGCTTGCTTTAACTCTGCCGCCTGGGTTTCGAGATCAAGTAACAGCCGTAAGCGATCCTGAGCGGCACGCGCAGTTTCCGTTACATCGCGAAGAATGACACCATTTCCTGCTGTTTCTCCAGCACCCGTAACAAGCCGGAAAACCGAAGCCTGTGCGAGCCAGCGGCTTCCATCCACGCGTAAAGCCCAAATCTGGCCCTGCCATCCGCCACTCGCAGCCAGTGCCGGGCTGATCTCTTCGACAAATCGATGATGCTCATCCAATGCTACAAGATTCTCAATGGCTGTGCCGATTAGATTGGCTGGTTTTGGATACCCAGTGAAGTGTGCAAGCGCCTGATTTGCATATGTGATCTGTGATTGTGTGTCATAAACCATAACGCCATCAAGCGAATTTCCTACAAGTGCCTCAAGCCTGCGTAAGTGCTGGCGATAACGTTCCACGATCCGAATCTCTACAACATCCAGGAGTTCAAGTAGAACAGGCATCCCTGATTCGGCCTGAGCAACATGTTCCTGTATCGCTTGCATTGATATCAATCGAATCTCATGGCGATATGCAATCGGTACGCGTAATGCATCATCCACATCTAATCCATCCTGGATGCGGCGCTCGATTGTGTTTGTGAATGTACTGAAAAAATGCGATTCAGCGCCCTGCACAAGCGCCTCAAAGAGAGTACCCAGAATCTGCTCCGCTGCCGATTTCAACTCACTAATGTCGAGATTGGCATAGAAAGCTACTTGCTGTTGGCAACGCTTACTAATCGCAGTTGCAATCTCTGCGCGGCGAAGAACCAGATATGCCTGGTATTCGTTGAAAGTTCCAGCTGGTTGTGTGGGCATAACATCCATCTCACATACTACGGAATCATCTGATCTCAGCATAACATACAACCGCCTGTATGATTGCATCAATTTGCGAACACGACGATCACAACTCTTCACTTGCGACGGCGCAAGATGAGTAAGCACTCATAATTATGGCAATCATTTCATAAATCCATTCGTGCATGAACTTCGCATAGTTGTGTAGAGCCAATTCATTCCAACACACTTCACTCGCATGAAGAGAGGCAGCCAGCGCTTTCAGAAGCGTACCTCTACTGTCATGCAGGCTCTTTGCTGTGCCTTGTGATTCGGGTTTGGCAAGCTAGCGAAGGAGGTGAATATATCATTACTGTACTACGGTTGAACTGTATTCGTTTCTAAAAGGAGTTCTCATGCGTATTAAACAGAACATTGCCCGCATCGGTATTGCAGCCGCGCTGCTTGGAACGATTGCCTTCTCGTTTGGTGCACAGCCAACTGGCGCATCAAGCCATCGTGAGGCCCCACTCATCAGCCAGGATCCACTAGCCGATAATACCGACCTGTACGCCTTCCGTAGCCCCGATAAACCCGATACGGTTACGATCGTCGCGAACTATATCCCACTTGAAGAACCTAACGGTGGCCCTAATTTTGCTACCTTTGGGAATGATGTGCGCTACGAAGTAAATATCGATAATGATGGCGATGCAAAGCCGGATGTTACCTATCGATGGACATTCTATAGCAAGATCATCAACCCAGAATCGTTCCTTTACATTACCTTCCCGGTCAACTTCGATGCGGTCGCCAAGAAGTATCAGAACCTGAATGTCCAGCAGTTCTATAAACTTGAGCGTATCACTGGGAGCGGTGGTAATGACGATGAAAAGAAGCGTGTCGAAGTACTTGGCATGAACCTTCCTGTCGCCCCGAATAATGTCGGCCCGCGTTCAACTCCCGATTATAATACCCTGGCGAACGCAGCAGTGATGACTCTCGGCAATACTACGGCCTTTGCTGGCCCGCGCGATGACCCGTTCTTCGTAGACCTTGGCTCGATCTTTGATCTAGGTGGTCTACGGCCCTTCAATAGCTTCCACCTGTTGCAATTGCAATTGCCAAACGAGCCTGGCATTGATGGTGTCAGCGGTTACAATACTCACTCGCTGATCATCCAGGTACCGATCAGCAAACTGACCAAGGATCATAAGGATCCTCTCGATACGGCATTCCCGAATCTCGGTATCTATGCAAGCGCCAGCCGCCAACAGGTACGCGTCCTACGCAACAATGGCACAGTACACAATACTGGCCGCTGGGTGCAGGTCTCTCGTTTAGGAAACCCGCTGATCAATGAGGTTATTATCCCATTGGGCGATAAGGATTACTGGAACTCCCAATCACCAAATGAGGATTATAAGTTCGAGAAATACTACCTGAAACCCGAACTGGCTGGCATTGTCAATACGATTTACCCAGCACTCCCTGATGCTCGTACCACCGGTCGCACCGACCTCAGCCTGATCCTACTTACTGGTATCCCTGGCGTGAATTTCACTGGCAACACAAAGGCCGATCTCTTACGCCTAAATGTGGCCATCGCTCCTTCCGCGCCAGTCGGGCAGGGTAATCCATTCACTGTGATCACGACCGACCCCAACGCAGCACCGGATCTTGCAGGCTTCCCAAATGGCCGCCGCCTGGAAGATGATGTCACCGACATCGAAATCCGTGCCGTGATCGATGGCTATGGCTTTAAGCTCAACAGCTTGTTTGGCCTGCCTAATAACAGCCCAAATAATATCGTTGGCGATGGTGTTAATGCCAATGATAAGCCCTTCGCGCAGGTGTTCCCATATGTGGCAGCCCCACATGCTGGGTACGATAGTTCACTCCATCGCTAAGCTTAGTTAGCGCGGGTGTGGATTGTGAGCAGCTAAACATGGTTCACAATCCATGCTCCTCTGAGTAAGGGTAAAACGTCTAACGCAAGGGCGCGAAGTAGCGAAGACGCAAGGTACATATTGCGTCTTTGCGCACCGAAGGTGTTGCGTCTTTG
>JANLSE010000099.1:0-6068 GCA_031362265.1 Roseiflexaceae bacterium | reverse complement strand
TATCAGCAGCAGAGGCTCGTTATGGCAACACGCCGATATCTATTTATAAGCGCTTTGCTCCTGGCACTCGTTGTGCTGGGCACACAACCCCGCGCTGCCCAGGCTGAGCAATTCAGCTTGGTTCCAGCTGTACCCAGTGTTGCTGCGGGCAGTGAGATCGAATTTACCGGTAGTGGATTTATGCCAGGAGAGCGTGTGTCGCTTTGGTATACATCGCCACGCCAGTCGGTTCTTGGCGGCGGCTATGCAGATACCCTCGAAGATGGTCGATTCAATGCTGGGTTTAAGCTTCCATCTGAGGCAATCGGTGGCGTTTGGGCTGCGACGGCCTATGGTGAGATCAGCCGTGTCCCAGTGATTGCCACGTTCACTGTGATAGGCCAGGAGCCTCGCGAGGCGGATTTGCTTGCCGCGGTAGCGCCAGGCAGTGCACCAGCTGGCACCACATTACCTTCGCGGCAACTGGCTTCAGAGATCTTGAATTGGTCAGCTATTGGATCACCGGGCCAGATGGGTTGGTCAAAGATGCCTATGATCGTGAACTGCGCGCCAATAATGATGGTCGAGTCGATCTGACCTGGACTTCACCCAGTAACGCCATGCCGGGTACCTGGGTACTGACGATACAGGGGATCAAGAGCAATGTGGCACGCGGCATCCCATTTACGATCCGCTAGTTGAAAACGAGCATGCGGTCATTCGGAACGCCATAACCCAGGCCAACCAATCCAAATAATGCCATAAGTGCGCGAAATAACCTGGAGCGATGTGGGTTAGCATTAAAGGAATACCATGCCAACCATCGACCACAACATGCTGCGCCGCATGACGCAAGCACTTATCGAGGCTACTGGCACACCGTCAGTCGCCGCTCAGGCCGTTTGTGAATCACTCGTCGAGGCCAACCTGATGGGGCACGATTCGCATGGCGTAATTCGCTTACCACAATATATCAATCTCGTTCGCACTGGTACGGTTCAACCGCAGGCCGTTGCAGAGGTAAATGCAGAGCACATGGCTACTGCACAGGTCGATGGCGCAGCAGGTTGGGGGCAGCCGGCTGCACGGCTTGCAACTCAGACAGCAATTACCCTTGCGGAGCAGTATGGTGTTGGCACCGTCACCATTACAAACTGCAACCATATCGGTCGGGTTGGTGAGTATGTGGAAACAATTGCACGCGCTGGCATGATCGGCCTAGCATTCTGTAATGCTGGCCCAGCAGTGGCGCCCTATGGTGGCTACCAGCGCATCATGGGTACGAACCCGTTTGCCTGGGCGGCACCCTGTGGCCCAGATCAGCCACCATTTGTGCTCGATTTTGCGACATCCAGTGTCGCTGAGGGCAAATTGCGGGTCGCACGCTCAAAGGGTGATACTGTCCCAAATGGGACAATTCTGAATGCAGCTGGCCAGCCAACGCAGAATCCAGACGATTTCTATAGTGGCGGAGCGCTCCAGACCTTCGGCATGCACAAAGGGTCGGGGATGAGTGTGATGATCGAACTGTTGGCACGCGGCCTGTGTGGCATCGATCCAACCCAATCGCATCCAATTGCCAAGAATGGCCCAGTGATTCTGGCGCTTAATATCCCATTCCTGGGATCCGCAGCGCAATTTGATGGGGCTGCCGAACGCTTACGCGCGCAGATTTCAACCTCACAACCAATCGCAGGATTCGACGAGGTTCTACTGCCAGGAGATCCCGAACGCCGCACACGTAAGAAACGGCTCGCCACAGGCGTTTCAATCCCACAACCAATCTGGGATGATATATTGGCACTTGCTGAAGAATGGCATGTCGCGATCTGAGCGCTCGCTTCCATCAAACAAAGGGACGAAAACGCAAAGACGCAAAGACGCAAAGACGCAGAACAAGAGAACAAGAACCAGTGTACGGGCGAACCTTGTGTTCGCCTGCAATGAACCAAGAACCAAGAACCAGCAAACAATAGAACGAAAACGCAAGGACGCAAAGGAACAACTAACCTCCATGTCTCCAAGTCTGCGTGTCTCCGTGTCTCTGTGCCTCTGTGGTGAAATGCAAGAGCCGCAGGTGGGTCATCTGCTGCACGCAGTGTCAGGTGGCCGAGGGAAACAATCTGATAAACCATTGCAGGATGACCCAGAAAGCTGCTATGAGTAAACTGCCGACTGCACTAAATCCCAGGCCTTTTAGAAATCCAACGAAGTGGAAGCGATAGTCGCGATAGGCCATCATGCCTTCGGTACCGGGGAGAACCATTGAACGTGGCTGGATCGTGCAGAAGAAAAGCCAGTCGAGGATAAGGAGATCGAATGTGTTGAATGTGAGCAGTACAATACCTGAGAACGCTAAAGCGGGCAAAAAGGGGACAGCATCGACCTGAGTCTGCAAAGCGAAAAGACCAATAATGGGGACGACGAAAACAGTTATGAATAACAGGGCCGCGATGAAGGGACGCAGGCGGGCAGCCCGCAGAGACATAGGCCCATACGTTTCCTTGATATCAGGCGGATACTTGTCGACGAACATATCGAGCGCGATGGCTCCGCTGATGGCGGTGAGCATGGTGAGGACGAGAGACAGTACCAGGCCATACATGAGCGCATCGTAAAACACGAGTTGCCAATCAAGCACTTTGCCCTCCGAAATAATGAACCTGGCCGCCTAACAAGCGAATAACCAACCGCAGTGCTTCGCTCACATGCTTTGCGTTTTGGCATCTCCGCTTCAATGCTGCATCGCTCACATGCTCACGTTAGCTCGACACTACGCCGCCTGCGAGCCGTTCAAGTTTCGCTTTGAGCGCTAGTGTATCGCCATCAAGCGTATTGTCAATAAGGTCATCGGGATGTTGCCGCAGCCAGGACGAGATGTCGGTCCAGCGCAGACCGTGAAAGCCAAACTCATTCGTCCACGCCACGCCAAAGTACTCATCGCCACCCTCGAAAGAGAACTGCCGCGCCAGCTCGACCGGCGCAAACCGGATGCCGCGCGCCTCAAGGTAATCGCGGATCATCGCGCAGATGTACCAGTCTTCCGGCGCATCGGGCGGATGCAATTCATTTGGATCCAGAATCGCATCATCCTGTTGCAAGAGTTCCATGAGACGCTTGCTGCGCAAACTGAAACCGCCATTCCCGACGATTGAGTAGCCTTCTCCCTCGTTCCATGGTGCACCGATATAATCGTAGTCGAGATACTCGTCCCGCCAGGCGTCTGGATTCAGAATAAACCCATCATACTGAATTACCAGGGCAAACGGGGTATCGACATAGGTATTGACCTTTTTGACCATAAAGGACGAATATGCATCCCGTGATGTAATCGGCTCAATCGGGACGATGCTGGGATGATCGTGCGGAATTGAAGTAAGCATGCGTACAGCGCCAAACTGGAACGAGCGCTGGCAGATCTCGGCGACATGGAGTAGGCGCTCGATATTCACACAATCTGCGCCAATCAGTGTTACATTTGGGAGTGTACGCATACAATTCAGCCTTGTTTATCAGTCAACAGGATGTTGGTAAACATTTTGGATATTAATCGATCTATGAATGCCAACCTGAAAATGTTAGCATACGCAAATCGCATACATCCTCGGTCGTTGTACGGAATTAGTAGCGCCAAAAGATGTATTTGCATCCGGGCGACAAACAAGGCTCACGGTAACATTGCCTGATTCTCAGTGTCAGTGCCCTCTGTGGTTCGAAAACGCTGGTTCCTTCTATTTCGCATACTCAGTCGTATCTGCCGCATACGCAATCGCCAGCATGCCATTCGGGCCGAAATTCGCATTGAGGTAACGCAGCGATAGCTCACGATCTTCACGCAGGGCATCCAGTTGCACAATATGGTCGCACTCAACCACAATATCCTGAACAATGCGCTCATAGCGATAATATGCCAGTGCAATCGGGTCGACCTGAGTAGATCCATACCCTTGATAAAAGAGGGTCTCTTCCTCGCTGGCGCTGCGCCACGGACCAAATTGCCCGCCACCGATGTACATCAGGTCGCGCTCTTTCGGCGCTAACAGCGGGTTATCCCAATCGACAAGATACACGCTGCCGGTATCCGCGATCAATATATTGGCAGCGTGCATATCGGTGTGGCAGATACAATATTCGGAAGGGTGTGTCTGTAACTGCTGCGCGAGCCGTTCGGTGCGCTCAACCAGCGCTACAATCTCTATGCAGTGTTCCTGGATGCGGTTTACCAACGCTGTGGCAACTGGATCATCAAATCTGGCTGTATCCAACTGCGCAACCCAGATCTTCAGGCGTTCGCGCCATTCTGAACTAAAGCCCTCACGTGGCAGGCGTTGGATAAATTCAGTTGGTAGTATTGCCGTGTGGATGCGCTTGAGTAGCATACCGATCTCACGCCACTGTTGATCCGACATCGCCAATTCATACTCGTCGCGCCCTACAACAAATGGGTCGAGAATCACCGTGAAGATATCCAAGGATGTCCATAACTACCCATTGAGTGTGGGTATTGGCGGAATAATTTGGCTGAGACCCTGATCACTGAGCCATCGCGGTAGCAGAACCGACATTGGATCGAAATTGCCACACCGCAATTTCACAAAATATACCGCATCAGGTAGATCTGGTTTTTCAAGCATAGCGCTCTCCCAATAACAAATGATTCGTATTCTATACTCTCATCGGGTAAGGATTTGATACGAGCGCGCCAGCTTTACGCACCACAGCGGGTACCCTTTGGGTGCAGAGGGCGCAGAGGTTGAACATGCTTTCCGGCCTCCGTGGTCTCCATGCCTCTGTGGTGTATTCCATACGATGAAATAGCGATTTGTCTCCTCGTAAACCGCGTAGAGTATACAACAACTGCTTCTACTCAGGGCACGAACTGACAGCATGTTATACTAACTGCAACACCCATATTTCAGGAAAGCTGGTGCTATTCGTGCAGTCCACTCAAGTTAGCGTCGATCGGCCTGTATTCATTCGAGATCGTTTCACATGGATTGCCTATATACTCCTCGGCTATTTCGCCTACCTGCAATCGTTACAAGGCCCAATTATGCCCTTCCTGCGCGCAGAGCTCGGCCTGAGCTATGTCGTTGGGAGTTTACACCTGAGTGCAGGCGCGGCCTGTATGGTGATCATTGGGCTGATTGGTGATCGGCTCCTGCGCCGGTTAGGCGCCCGTACCACGCTCTGGGGCGGCGCACTTGGGATCGCCGCTGGTGCGATACTTTTAGTGCTTGGCAGGCATGTTGTCATTACAATCGCCGCGACCGCCAGCATGGGCTTACTTGGCACACTGCTACTGATCGCGCAGCAATCATCACTCGCCCATCACCAGAGCAATGCACGCGCAATCGCCTTTACTGAGGCCAATATTGTTGCCAGCCTGTGTACCATGCTTGCGCCACTCGCCGTTGGCACAGCTGAGGGTAGCGGTGTGGGTTGGCGGGTTGCGTTGCTGCTACCATTGCCGCTCCTTGCAATCCTACTCCTACGTGAGGGGCGCGAACCCGTGCCAGAATCCATCCATCATCAGAGTACTGCGGCCAACCAGCGCTTGCCACGCCGCTTCTGGGCCTTCTGGGCAGTTGCATGCCTAGGGGTGGCTGGCGAATGGAGCGTTGGCTTCTGGGGTACCGATTATCTGCATACGGTCGTTGATTTTCCTTTGGAGCTAGCAGTCACCACACTTAGTGTATTCTTCGTAGCCATTCTGCTTGGCCGGATAGCCGGGAGCCGCCTCGCACGCCGGTTTGCGCCAGATCGATTACTGAGTGGCGCACTCATACTGGGAATCCTTGGGGTGACTCTGCTGTGGCAGGCACCAAATGCCGCGCCGAGCCTGGTTGGGCTGGCCCTGGCGGGGTTAGGAATCGGAAATCTTTACCCACTTGCGCTCGCAGTTGCGGTTGAATCTGCGCCAGGCCAGATCTCAGCAGCCAGCGTTCGAATGACATTGGCTGGTGGTGTGGCGATCTTTTCTGCGCCGCTCCTCCTTGGGAGTTGGGCCGATCGCGTGGGGTTGCAAAGCGCATTCGCAAGAGAAGGGAACAAGAGGCACTCCGTTTCCTGAATGGAAATATTACAAC
>JANLSE010000081.1:0-3250 GCA_031362265.1 Roseiflexaceae bacterium | reverse complement strand
GGTGCGGCTCGATATCGGCGGCAACCTGAAGGCTCAAACGCGTTTTGCCAGTACCGCCCGGCCCCGTGAGCGTCACCAGTCGTACTTTTCCTTGGAGGAGAGCACTCACCTCGGCGACCTCACGTGTGCGACCGATCAGCTCGTTGACTGGGATGGGCAGGTTGGTACGGCGCCGTTCGATCGTCCGCAATGGTGGAAAGTCGCTGGGCAGGTCAGGTGCGACCAGTTGGAAGATTAACTCTGGTCGGCTGAGATCCTTCAGTTGGTGAGCGCCCAATTCGTGGAGGGATACATCTGGGGGCAGGTGCTCGTGCAGCAGTTCGTGGGTGGCGGCCGAGAGCAAGGTCTGGTCGCCATGGCCAGCACTCAGCAGACGTGCGAGGCGGTTGAAATGCGGGCCGCTGGGGTAATCGCCGGCCTGGAGGACGACTGTGGCGGTATGCAACGCCATGCGCACTCGGATCGGGCCGGTTGGTCCCCAGGCGGCATCTCGCAGGGCGCGCTGGGCGTCGAGGGCCGCGCCCAAGGCCGCAGGCGCGGTGGCAAACGCCGCACAAAAGGCATCCCCGATAATCTGGAAGACTTCCCCTCCGTGGGTTTCGATCGCCTGGCGGAGCAGGGTGTGGTGTTGGGCCAGGGACACCTTCATCGCCTGCGGATGACGCTCCCACAGCTGGGTGCTGCCTTCGATATCGGTGAAGAGGAACGTGACCGTCCCACTTGGCAGTTCAGGTGTGGCGACGGCACGTGAGGGCGAGATTGCTGCACCCAGTTGCGACTCGTCCAGCAATGTCGGAGCGCCCATGCCTCCCGCTGGTGCGTGTGCGCCCGACATTCCCGGAGCCACCTTGGCAGCGGGAATTGGCAAGGTGATTGAGCTGCGCATTGGTACGATGGGGTCGGCCCTATCATCAACGGCCAGGATATGGCGCGCGGCACGCAGGAAGGACTCACGTTGGCCACTGGTGATGTGGAGATACTCTGCCAGACGCTCAGCCATGTCACGTGAGGGACGGCGCTCGTCCGACTCAATCTTCTTGATGGTGGCCAGTGTACAGCCAACCTGCTGCGCTAAGTGCTCCTGGGTCAGATCCAGGGCTTTGCGCCGCCGTCGCACCCAATTGCCAAATGAGATTGGCTGTTCCATCGCCTATTCCTCACGATATCGCTGCGGAGCATCCGCGGTAGCGGGAGTGGCCTCCCTTTTTGTGGCCGAAACAGCGACCTGCGCCCATGCCACCCATAGGGTAATACCCACAGGCAAACAATACAACGAAAGGAACTCCGAATGAAGACGCAACACCAGTATAGCACGGCACATAATGGAATCCAGCAATTCGGGTGTCCGTCGAACTTTGCTTTTCGGTTGCAAGCGTTATTTTGCAGCCCAAGCTCCGGTGATCGATCCTCCTGGATGCGTGGTATCAGCCCGAATCGGGATAGTTGAGCGACTGATCTAGGATTTGAGGACAGCACCGCGCATCAAAAAAGTGCATTCCTATGGGCTCCAGTATAAACGCAAAACGTTGACGGACATCCGGTAGATGTATGGCCTTGCTCCCACTTGATTCCGGGTGTACAATTGAAACGACGGGGATTGTCTCCCTAAATCTTTCCTTTGATTCAGCATATCGATGCGCAGTAGCTGCGCTTTGCAACTCGTTGGAGCGGCATGCGAGCGTGTGACCGGAAGATTATCGAGAGAACCGCCTTTGAATGAATTGCTCATCCACCGCTCACCACTCTTTGCTACGCTCCCTCCAAGTGAGTGGAGCTATCTGACGGCAACAATGCCTCAGCATGCCATTTTCCCGCACACGATTCTCTTCCGCGAGGGAGACTATGGTGACAGCTGTTACATCGTGCTCGCCGGGGAGATCGAGATCTACCGGGCACTCGGAACAGCCGACGAGCAACTGCTTGCGGTCATGGGTCCCGGCGATCTGATTGGCGAGATATCATTGCTTAGTCCCGCTAGTTTGCGCACCGCCAGTGCCCGTACGCGGTCGCTGGTGCAACTACTCGAACTGAACCGCACGGCCTTTGAGGCTCTCCTGCAGCGGCAACCCGCACTCGCCTTCGAGATGGTTCGCATGCTGGGTCTGCGGCTGAGCGTATCGCATGATGCGAGCATGCGCGACGTAGGGCATCAGCTCTCGCAGGCGTACCACGATTTGCAAGCTGCCCAGACGAAACTGATCGAGCAGGAGAAGTTTGAGCGCGACCTGGCGTTAGCGCGGGAGATTCAAGAGCGCATGCTGCCACGAACCCTGCCACACCTGGCCGGCTGCGAATTCGGCGCGCGCATGGTGTCGGCACGTATTGTGGGCGGCGACTTCTTCGATTTCATCCCCTTCAATGCCGAGACCGTCGGAATCGTCGTTGCAGATGTATGTGGTAAGGGGATGCCAGCGGCGCTTTATATGGCACTGACTCGCGGCCTGCTACGTGCAGAAGTCAGCCGGCCAGATACAGCATATGCGGCGCTCCAGCGGGTCAATCAGCATCTTCTAGACGTAAGCGATGCGGAGCTTTATGTCACAGTGGTGTATGGGGTGTTGCACCACACGACGCGCGAGTTTACCTATGTCCGTGCCGGGCACACCGGCCCAATAGTGGTGGACGCACACGGCGCGGTGATCATGCGCGATCTCGGGCGAGGGCAGCCGCTCGGCATCTTGCCCGATCCTGAGCTCGATCAGCAGACCGTGACCATTCCGCCCGGTGGTACGTTGCTACTCTATACGGATGGGGTGACGGAGGCGCAAGACGAACAGGGCCGCTTCTTTGGAGTGGAGCGGCTGCAGGAGGCAGTGCGCACCAATAACCAGGCTACGGCACAAACGCTGTGTGAGCAGTTGTTACAACTGGTGTTAGCGTATCAAGACCCAGCACAGCAGGCTGACGATCTAACCCTGGTGGCCGTTCGGGCGCGGTGAAGGATGTGATCCGTGAGGGAATAGCGCGCTGGCAAACGTTGTTGGAGGCGGAACAGCTAATGCTCAGCGAGCCGGACACGTCGGCCCATCATTAGGGATGTTGTATCTGCTCGATTAGCGCATCGTCGCCGGCAAGAGCTCCCCGCATCGCAGTGGGATGTTGCTCCCACGACCGCATATTCCCCTCAACATCGGTGAGAAGGAAGCTCGGTGGCAGTGGAGCAGCGCGCTTCCTCACCATGATATACTACAGCGTATGTAGGGCTGCGCATTGGCCCTTATCGGTTTTATTTCTACTCGTATGACTGTAG
>JANLSE010000064.1:0-8287 GCA_031362265.1 Roseiflexaceae bacterium | reverse complement strand
TATTCGGCACACCCTATTATCCTCCTCAAGAATTTCTATGGAAGAGCGTCAAGTCTTCCCTTTGGCCCTGACGCTATTTGGGATCTTGGCCGAGAAGGATCTGCCGAATACTTGGCGATGAACGGTCAATTGCCGGTTAATCTGGATGATTACATTGATCGTATTATGGCAATGTTCCAAGATCTCTCCTACATGCCTGCTGCGGCTTTTGGACGCTCTGAGACAGCCCAGGCTTCAGCCTTAGCGCTCGCTATGGAAATGATGCCCGTAACCCAGCGCGTAAACTGGAAGCGGCTCCAGTGGAAGCAGGGGCTTATCCGGTATGTCGATATTGCCGCCCGTCTTGAAGAGGCATACGGAGTATTGCCCTTTAAGCGAAGTAAAATGTTAGAGTACATTATTGAGCCGCAGTTTGCACCAGTGCTGCCCAAGGATCGTGCTTCTACGATCATGGAGAATACTTCGCTTGTTTCTGGGGGCTTACGCACGATACGTAGAGCCCTTGAAGACATGGGCGAGAAGAATCCGAACATGCAGGCAGAGGAGATCATAGAGGAGCTCCAGAAGAAAGTGGAGCTTGGTATTATGAAGAGTCCACAAGAACTCGGAGGCAAGAACGGGTCAGGAAAAGGCGGAAGCCCTGATACCGGAGCAGAACAGCGAGATTTGACAAAATAGTTGTGAATACAACTCTACTGATCAAGAACATTTACCGGGCGGGTTTCGTTATGGTCGTGCGATCTGCAGTGCGTCCAGCATCGGGGCTGTAAGCTGTTGATACAGATCGAAAAGGTATTCTAATCGAATGCGTTCAGTGTCGAATGGCGGCTGCGCTGGCGCTGCACGCGATCAAGCTGCATGAGATTGGGCCGCCAGATGGGGAAACGAACCCGCGTGCAATCGAGCGGGATCGCGCCATGACAGATATGCTCGCGGGACTATGAATCGGGATCAGAATTTATGTTAGGTAACCAACGAGAGACAATAATATTGCATGGAGTGGCAATTTCCCTCTACCCCTAACGGGCTGTGCATGCTATAGTTGCACTGTATCGCGATAAGCAGAGCAGTGCTATGACAACCACACCAACCCTCACTCCACATGAGTTTGTTAGCAAATGGCGCGGCGACACCCGCAAGGAGCGCAGCGTTTCACAAGAGCACTTCATCGACTTGTGCCGCCTGATTGGCCATCAGACGCCGGGTGATAACCGCGATGGTACGCTGGCCTTCGAGGCAGGTGCAAGTAAGAGCAGCGGTGGCCAGGGCTGGGCAGATGTGTGGAAGAAGAATCACTTCGCCTGGGAGTACAAAGGCCCAGATGCCGATTTGGTCAAAGCCTATGCGCAGCTCCAGCAATACCGCGATGCGCTGCAAAATCCACCGCTGCTGGTGGTAAGTGACATCCAAACGATTGTCATTCATACCAACTTCGTCAATACGGTCAAGCGCACCACGACGCTGAGCCTGGACGACCTGCTCACCCCTGGCGGGTTGCAGACGCTGCGGAGTGTGTTCACCAACCCCGAGGCACTACGGCCAACCACCACGACTCATCAGGTAACGGAAGAGGCGGCGCGTGAGTTCGCGAAGCTGGCCAGCCTGCTCCAACGCTATGGTGAAGAACCTCAGCCGATTGCGCACTTCCTAATCAGGCTGCTGTTCTGTCTGTTTGCTGAGGATACTGGGCTGCTGCCAGGTGGCCTGTTCACGCGCATCATTGCCCAGACACGCCACCGCACGCCAGAATTCGTTGCAGTGATGAAAGACCTGTTTAGCAAGATGGCGATTGGTGGCTACTTTGGCATGGAGCGCATTCGCCATTTCAATGGCAGCCTGTTTGAGAATGATACCGTGCTGGCACTCGATAGTGAGGGTATGGATATTCTAGAGCGGGTGAGTGCGCTCGATTGGGGCAGCATTGAGCCATCGATCTTTGGTACGTTGTTTGAACGCTCGCTCGATCCGTCCAAGCGCTCACAGCTTGGCGCACACTATACCAGCCGTGAAGACATTATGCTGATTGTTGAGCCGGTGCTGATGGCTCCCCTGCGCCGGAAGTGGGTGGTGGTGCAAGAGCAGGCACGCAAGATAGCTGCGCAGCGCGATGCTACGAGTGGGCAATCCCAACGGGGCAAACGCCAGAATGAGTTAACCCGCGTGCTTGTCAGCTTTATTGATGAGATTGCTGGTACATGGATACTCGATCCCGCCTGCGGGTCGGGAAACTTTTTGTATGTGGCACTGAAGCAGTTGCTTGACCTAGAGCAGGATGTGATCAACCTGGGCGCGGATCTGGGCCTCTCACGTATGTCGTCTGTGGTTGGCCCAGAGCAGTTATTTGGCATTGAAATCAACGAATATGCCCACGAACTCGCACAAGTAACCGTCTGGATTGGCTACTTGCAATGGCTGAGTGATCATGGGCTTGGCATACCTGAAGAACCCATTCTCCAATCGCTCGATACCATCAAGCATATGGATGCTATCCTAGCCTTCGATGCGCAAGGGAAGCCCTACGAGCCAGAGTGGCCTAAGGCCGATGTGATTATTGGCAACCCGCCGTTCTTGGGTGGCAAGAGAATGCGACGCGAGCTTGGTGATTACTATGTGAACCAATTACGACAATTGTATTTGGATAGAGTGCCAGGTGACGCTGATCTTGTTTGTTACTGGTTCGAAAAATCGCGATCTTATATAGTAGCTCATAAAGCTTTGAGAGTTGGGCTCCTGGCTACGCAAGCTATTCGAGGAGGGTTGAATCGACGTGTTCTTGAGAGAATCAAGGAGACAGGCGATATTTTTTGGGCATATGCGGACTGGAACTGGGTTCTTGATGGTGCCACAGTCCATGTATCAATGATTGGCTTTGATAACGGGGAAGAGTCTGAGCGGTGGCTCGATGGATATTTAGTAAAGGCTATTAACACTAATTTAAGTAGCAACCTAGACGTGTCACAGGCGCATGTCCTGCCTGAAAACTCAGATATTGCTTTTGTTGGTGTAGCAAAAGGAGGACCCTTCGAATTATCAAATAGCCAAGCTCAACAGATGCTTAGAGATATCGAATCTGTAAATGGCCAATCAAACCACCAGGTTATACGACAGTCTATGAACGGAGCAGATCTTGTGGGATCTAGTCGAGGAATGTGGATTATCGACTTTGGTATCAGTTTAACGGAACGAGAAGCATCTGAATACCATGTACCTTTTGATTACATTTATAGACATGTCAAACCATACCGAGTCACTTCCAGTCTGAAGGATCTTCCATGGTGGATACATCAACGACCTCGCCCTGGCATGCGGCGGGCCTTGCAAGGTCTTCAAAAATACATTGGTACGCCGCTTGTATCAAAACACCGTATCTTTGCATGGATTAGTGCGCACATTCTTCCTGATCAAACAATCATAGTAATTGCTCGAGAAGATGACTATTTCCTAGGTGTCGTGCATTCAAAACTCCACGAGGTTTGGACAAGATCCAAAGGTACACAGCTACGTGAAGCTGAAAGTGGATTTCGATACTCCCAATCGACAACCTTCGAGACCTTCCCCTTCCCTTGGGCACCTGGCACGGAAGATCAGGCCGATCCCCGCGTAGTAGCCATTGCCAGCGCAGCGAAGCGCCTAGTTGAACTACGCAACGCCTGGCTGAACCCGCCCGATCTGAGCGAGGCTGAACTGAAGAAGCGCACGCTCACCAATCTCTACAATGCACGACCAGACTGGCTGGCTGAGGCGCATAGTGTGCTAGATAGGGCGGTCGCCGATGCCTACGGTTGGCCGCACGACCTAAGCGACGAACAGATTCTGGAGCGGCTGCTCGCGCTCAATCTGGAGCGGGCGGCACATGGTGGGGTGGCGAGTGGAGTAGCAAAAGTCGAGGAGGATAGCGAAGACTAGCCAATCAGGCGGCAGATACCGGCTGCAAGAGAGTACATGTTGGTGGGAAGCAGGCGGCCTTCACCCCCGCTCTGGCCGCCTATTATGCCGCCTGTGAACGGGGCGAGCAGCTGGGTACCCCGCGAAAGCGATCGCCGCGGCCGGGGGCACGGGATACGGATGAGGGGTGAGAGTCAGGTCTGCAACCGTTTCGATCTTCGTCAACTCCAAGGCACCTTGGTCTTGATATTGGCAGGATAATCGTGCAAAAACCTCGGGTAATAAACGCCATTGTAATCGAATAGTTTGAGCAGCACTAATTCAAGAAACCATAACCCAAGTGCTTGTGCCTCACTTCGAACCAAACGAGGTGTTTGCAGAACAAGAATTCGCTTACGCAGTTTGGGATGAATTATGCCGTTTCGAAGTCTCACAATGCAGCTCGGGCCATCAGGCATATTTTGTCCCACCGCATACCCAAATAGAGAGGTCAATGCAGCAGGAATCCCCATAGGCACCTGTAGTTGTGTCAGCAATGCTCGTATCTTATCTTCTGCATTTAGCCCATTAAATTTCTGAGCACTCATACTTGCTGTGTTTGGATCCTCTACTAAATAGACCCACCCAAGTAACTCAAGTGCAGTTTGAGTAAGAACAATTGCTCCTTCCACACCTCCTGCTGTTAGGTTAGCCTCAACAAACCAATGTATTGCTATCTTGATCGGGTCAGACCAGAGCGGATCGCTTAGTCTGGCCATCAAGCCACAAAATGCCTGATTTAATTCTGATAGTTGTTGGATCTCATTAAATGGAAACCAGGACGATACGGTTTTCCAGGGTGAAAGATGCCATGCTCCCCACTGTCGCCAAACAATTGAACTAGCTGCAAATCCTAACGGCAATATTGGCCCACACCATAAGCCACGAGCAAAAGAGCAAAAGTATCGCACACCCTCAAGTAGAGGCAATCCATCTTGATAAGCAAACGAATCACCATTGCTACGTTCCAGCATTCCTCCATGTGTTATAGCGAACCCTCCCTCCCTCTTTACGCTCTCAATTATCTCTCGACCTTCGCGCATTCCATCGATATTGATTATCCAGTCACTGTACGTAAGTGTGAGACGCCCATGCCATATTTGAGTTGCATTGGTATTCCGAATGGTGACACCAAGAAACTGGGTGAAATTTGGAAGATGAAAGATCACTCTTTCGCAGGATAGGCCAGTCGCTATATTTGTCTCTTTGGTAAGAATCCCTTCATACTGAACTGGCTCACTGTTACTCATGCTTACGCTGGTCACGATTGCATCAACCGTTACATTCAAATCTGCGATAGTGAGGTCAGCTTCGCCAGGCTCGGGCAACCCATTAGCTATCGGCACACGGAAACGAAGTGTGGGTGTTGGTAGCCAACTATACTCAAGCCTGCCAGATTCTGTTGGCAAAATATGCTTATCTTGGGTTAAAAATAGGCCGCCTTCAAATAGAAACACAGGTGCGTTAGCCCTAGGGGTGCTATAAAAAGGAGCAATCGCTTGTGGGTATTGGCGAAATTTTTCTTGAATATCCATAGCTAATCTCCCAACTGTTATTAGATCGGGCATGAAAGCACACGGTGATAGAGCTTATCGAATAGGGTTGCCCTTTGCTGTTACGTCGTTGAAAAGCTCCATAAACTGATTATAGAGCGTATTAACCTGATTTATGTTATCGGAGCGATCCCGCATGTCGATATGAGCGATGGATAGCGTGTCTAGACTGCTATGGAAATCGAGCACCTGCTCAAATTCGCTCTCCGTCAATGCTTTTGCTGCGAGTGGTAGTTGAGATTCCCAAATTGCGTGACTCCAAATCGGAAGGTTCACACCTCTTAGGGCCGATCTTTTCCCCTGAGAATCACGGGGAAGAGGCGCTTCCTCATACTGTACTGCGAGTAAAAAGGTATGAAGGCGAAAGAGGTTGCGATCAATTTCAATACGAATGACTGTTCTCACTGAATGTGTTAGCTCGCGGTCGATTTGCACTTGCCGTGTTTTTGCTGCTCGCTCACTCAAAGAGAACCCCAAATAGGTTCCGAGAAGAGTTCCTACTAAGCCAAGGATTGCCCCGATCACTTCCATCTACATCTCCAATACTCTTACACAACTACCTTACGAGGTAGGATGCCAAGGCTTGCTGCTCAAGATTTCTTCTTGGAATATGTATGCGCGGTTCTGGTAGGCATTGCATTTAAGCGGCTATCTCTATTGAAAACCTGGGCTGGATCAAGCGCTATTTGTCGGTTGAAAGAATTTTGTTATCTCGTTGGCGAGCACGTAAATTAAGAGCAATAATTGGTTCGATAGCTTTGCTGTGCCATATGCGGTGCGCCGACCATGAAGAATGTTATTACGTTCTGCAATCAATTGGTCAAGGAATAAATCTATGACATTCTTCAATACTGCATGACTCTTAAACTTGGGAGCATAGTCAACTTTTGCTCGTAAGGTCATTACCTCAATCGGCTTCATTTTCGCATTGAGAATCAACTTATCATCACTTCCACGCGCATAGAGCTTACGTCCTTTAGGTGCAGCCATGCGATAAAGAATCATGGCATCAGTAAATAATCCTTCAACTTGAGCAAGTAGGAGTGGTACAGATGCCAAATATTCTCTTCGCTGATGATATTCGAGCGCTAACTTGACAATTTTCCACCTACGCCGTAGGAGGGGCAAACTCACACATAGTTCTTGCAAGTTTTGTTCAAACTCTTGGCTTCTTGTGATAGCTAAAACTTTATTTGTGAGCGCCGCTTTACGAACTTTAGGACTCACACGAATGAGACTGTCTACAAAGGCCATATCCCAAAGATGTGCAGTAAAACGGTAACCACTTGCCTCAAATTCCTCCCCTACAATTCGCGATTCTTCAAGCAATTGAGCAAACGCAGAGAGATCTGACAATGTCGGAAGTAACGGACGAAGGTTATTGAGTTGATCTAGGCCAGTAGTAATAATTCCTTGACTGACAATTCGAATACTTTCAGAAAAACTGTCAATCGCAGATTGAAATAATTTGCTTGTGCTCTCCTCAAACGCCTGCGAAGCCTGTTGAATGAGACTGTGCATGCTCGACTGAACGCTATCTGCAAGTGCCTGATTGATGTTTTGCATAGTCGATTGAATAAGTGCCTGATTGATGTTTTGCATAGTCGATTGAATACTTGACAATAGCACGTTAGATGGTGCTATCCAATGTCCTAGATTTACGCGTATCGCATCCCGTAACTTCTGTGTTTGTTCAGCGATATACTCCACGAGGATGCGTTGTAACATATCAAACGTTGGCTTATCATCTGGCAGGCTATCCTTAATGCTGCTCAGCTCCTGTACCCAACCAAGTTCGACTCTCAATAGCAGCCTGTCAGGCCATGCACGTATTGTTTCGAGATCAAGCTCGGGACTAATGAGGTACCGGTGGATAAGCTGCACAGCAAATTCGCGTGCAGGTAAGTTTAGATCCACTAAGGTATAAAGGAATCCTGATGTGCCTACGGAAAGGCGGCGTAACTTGATAGTTCCATGGCGGTGGGAACGAATACGAATTGGTTTGGAGCTTACAAGGTAAGAGCGTTTTGGTGGGGCTTTTTGCTCATTCATGTCAAAACTCTGTTTATCTTTGAAATTAGGCCTGCTTCCTGGGTCTCCCAACTCTGGGCGGGTTCGCTAGTCTCGCAGTGGCCAGGGCCGCAATGCTGTCAGCGGCAATCAGCCATTGCCCGCCGCGCGTGTCTGGCCCGAGGCGCTTAATGTGCAGCTGGGCACGCACCGCATCATTCCCCAGCAGGCCGCGTACCCTGCTCTCACTGAGCCCCAGTTGCTCAGCCGCCTCGCCCGTGGTAATCCACTCATTCATCATTGTCTTCATTATGATCGGCTTTCCTGTCCGACTCGAACACCTGCTGCAATTCACGTTTAATCTTTTGATCCCGCCAGATTGATACAATCACCACGATCTCAAACACCAAGCTGCCAATAAAGAGCAAAACTTCCCAGGTCATGCTCCATGCACCTCTCGCTTTGGTGTAATTATTGTATTATGAGTGATTGCATATATCAAGGAACCAGGCGCTTCTATTGGAATGCACAACACCCCTGGTTCTCCAAGTGAGAGCCAGGGGTGTTGTGCTTTTCACCAACTTACGCCGCACTCACCCGCTGCACAGGCTCCTGTGCCTGCTGCCAGCTCGGCATGGGTCGCATGACAACTGCCTCACGTAGCGAGTCTACAACGCACTGGGTCGCCTTCAGCAAGAACAGGTAATCGAGCTGGCTTGGGTTGTCGCCTAACAGTGCTTGAAGCACATCCGCAATTTGGTCGAACTGGGTATCAAATGGTAAATCAGCAAACATCAATG
>JANLSE010000059.1:0-9091 GCA_031362265.1 Roseiflexaceae bacterium | reverse complement strand
TGCGTTCTGCGCTTTTGCGTTCTTGCGCTCTCAGGAAAAGGTATTTCCGACAAGCTCATCAGGGGTTGGCTGGAACGGCCGAGGAACGTATGCGCTTCCTCCAGGTAATGCATGATGAAGTCAAGCGGCTCGACCCGCAGCGACTGACGACCGTAAGCATGGCGTTTGCCAAAAGCTACTTTGAGCCACACAATGCCTTTATGCGCATGGCCGATCTTGTCGATGTCATGACATTTCATTACTACGACGACTCACCCGCAAATAGTGGCCGCTATGCCCAACATTGGTACTACGGCGCAGGATTTCCGGCTGATCTGCAGCGCTCTATCCGCGAACTACGCGCCCTTAAAGCTAACAAGCCGATTATCGCGACTGAGATTGGTTTCCCAACTGGGCCACAGGACTCACGCAACATCCTGGCTATGCGACGGGATCTCACTACCGCATGGCGGGTCATCCGCGACGAAGGCGCCTCGGGGATGATCCTCTGGCCGTTCCAGCCAACCCCTGATGAGCTTGTCGGAAATACCTTTTCCTGAGAGCGCAAGAACGCAAAAGCGCAGAACGCAGGAACGCAAGAACAAGAACACAGCAACTGTGCATTGTGCGCTGAATGTTATGCGCTCTGGCGCTAAATGTTGTGCGCTATGCGCTTTTGCGCTGTGCGTTCTTGCGCTGCATGTTGTGCGCTGTGCGCTCTACTGCCCTACCACCACAACAATATCGGCGTCGGATACAATCCCATCGGGAAGTGGGCCACTGCGTAGATCGGCTTTGAGCAGATCGGCGATCTTACGTGCAGTGATCGGTTTGCCATGCAGATCATAGATGACCGTGCGCTGCTGATCGCTTGATGGGGCATCGCCTGCGGGAAGGAGCTTCAACCCTTGGCGGGCCAGATCATTGGTGACACGCCCAGCTAACCCCGTAATCGCTGTCCCATTCAGCACCTGCACACGCGCTGCCTCAGCCTCAATACTTGGCCCACGCAGGAGTTGCCCGACAAGCGCTTTCATATCGGCTGGTTCCCAAACAAGCGCGGAACCTTCCTCACGAAAAGCAGCAGTAGCAGGGCTTAACTGCAGCCGTAAGAGCTGATCGGGTTTTAGGGCACTGGCGACACGTGCCAATGCCAATGCGGCATCGGGCCGATCGAATGGGAGTGTGGTCGCGATCGTATCACCAAGGCTCGCCTGTAGTGCCGGGATCAGCAACATTTGGCCAATCAACCCACGCGCACGCAACGCATCCATAATGGCGCGCAATACCTGTTGTTGGCGTTCAGCGCGGCCAAAATCACTATCGGCATGGCGCGTTCGGGCATAGATCAGCGCACGCTCACCATCCATACGCTGCGGCCCTGGCTCAAATACAACCTGCATAACGCCAAAATCCGGGGTTGGATATTCATCATCCACAATCTGACGCGGCACATCGATCGTCACACCACCAACCGCATCAACGACATGGGCAAAACCGGCAAAGTTGACCTGTGCGGTGTAATCGATATTTGTGCCAAGTAACCTGCTCACAGTTTCGGCGGCAAGTGCCATCCCCGCTTCACGTGGCGTTGTGCCAGGCCCATACAATGCTTCGGGGTTGTTAAATCCATGCGCATAGGCGGCATTGATCTTGGCTGGCCCCAGATCACGAACCTCCGCAAGTGTATCGCGCGGGATCGAGAGCAGCGAAACCCACCCGCCTGCGGGATCAACACGCGCAACAATCAGTGTATCGCCGCGCACACCTTCTTCAGGGTGATCCGGCCTTTCATCAATACCAACTAACAGCATGGTGAAGGGCACTGCTGGTGGAACATTGAAAACACCACGCCGCACATCTGGAACAACCGTCTGTGCTGCCAACCCGCGCAATTGGAGTAACCCAAGAATGAGTAGTATGCCCACCAGGAGCAGCAAGCCTAGCACAGCAAAACGCAACCAGACCAGCCAGGCGCGGCGTGGCCTGCGGCGCGGCGCACGTGGCGTTGGGCGTTGCATCGGAATAGTTGGGCCAGTATAGGGCTGGTGATCGGTTGACATCAATTACCGCCGTAGATACAATTTGCGAAAATGGCGATCCCGGTACCAATTGATACTGATATATACAAGGAGAAACCCAACAATGAAGATCGCGAAGATTGATAAGAACAGCGAGAGCACATTGCCAAGATTTACAATATCTGGGATCCAATTTTTGACATACGCGGCAACACTGCCCTTCAGAAGTTGCTCGGCATCGGCCCAGAATGAGGTAATGGTAAAGACCACAATACTCAGCGATAGCCCGGCGAAAAGTACCGAAAGAACGAGCGAGAGGCGATTATTCTTCTCAGAAAGATCGGCCAGATATAATTCATCGATGTGATTGATCAGGCCATTCAGACTGGCAACATTACGCTCAGCCAGCTGCACAATGAGCGGAATATCCTGACGCTGCATAAGGATACGCGCTTTTGCAACTGAAAATTCTGCCCGCCCCCACAAACTAGGCGTGCTCATGCTCTGCACAATCCCAAGCTGGCGGCTCATGTTTGCTACGCGCTCGACTTTATCCTGTAAACTCTCGTATGGCACACGAATATTGCTCCGCGACATACCAGTCACGGTTGGCCGCGCGCACTAATATCGTTCGACATGATGGTCTTGCTTTCGCTACTCTATGCCCAACACTGAATAGCAAGCATCATAGCAACCGTTACAACTTGTGTCAATCAATCTGTCCGATAGCCCGGGCATAGCATCGCACAAGGGCGAACACGAGGTTCGCCCCGACAACCGCACCGTTATTGTATGGGCGAACCTTGTGTTCGCCCCATGTTGGCCGCAAAAGGTTGAGTCTCACCCTCCAGCAGGCGCATCCGCCTACGATCAGCTATACTGGTGCGCGCATAGGTTACCTAGAAATATTCGTTGCTGTACGTTCCAATTGGAACAGTGGAGGAATGGGACATGGGAAATCTCGCCGGCAAAACTGCCATTATCACCGGAGCAGGTTCAGGCATCGGGAAAGGTATTGCACGCGCACTTGCCCAGGAAGGCGCACAGCTGATCCTGGCTGGCCGGACAGTAGCAAAGTTAGAGGCTACCGCTGAAGAGCTACGAGCCGCTGGATCGCACCCGTATGTTATTCCAACAGATGTGACTGATGAAGCTCAGGTTGCAGCACTCTTTGCCCAAACCCTCCAGCACACCGGGCGGGTTGATCTATTAATAAACAATGCTGGTGCCTTTGATGGTGGCCCAATTGGCGAGCTCTCACTGGCAACATGGCAGCATGTGCTTGCTACCAACCTAACTGGGCCGTTTCTGTGTACTCGCGAGGCAATGATTATTATGAAGCGCCAGGGCGGCGGACGAATCATCAACATCGGGAGCATTTCGGCCCAGATGCCACGGCTTAATTCTATTCCCTATACCACTACGAAGCATGGGTTGGTTGGCCTGACGAAAGCCGCTGCACTTGAGGGGCGGGATTATGGGGTGGTCGTTAGTTGTTTACATCCTGGCAATGTCGCAACCGAACGCCGCCAGACAAGCTCTGCTCAACAAGATCAAGAGCCCATGATGAGCTCCGATGATGTCGCCAATGCCATTGTCACCATGGCAAGTTTGCCAGCGCATGTCAACCTATTGGAGGCGATCATTCTGCCTGTCGGCCAAGCCTATCTCGGACGCGGGTGAGCAACGGATGTACGTTCGTCGCTTTCAGTGAGAAGTACTGTCGGATTTCATTCTGGGTCTTCATTCCTCAAAATCTTGGCGTAGCGCTAACAAGAAGGGCACAATATGCTCCACCGAATCAGGACAATACTTCTACCAGTGCTGCTCATGCTGTCTGGTTGTGGCGGGATTGGCCCACAGCCAACGCCAGTGCCAACTCCCACACCTGCCGAGTATATTGCACGCGCTGGTCAGGCTACCCAAACAGCCAAGAGCCTGCACTTTACGATTGAACTCAGTGGCAAGCCAGTGCAGATGGATACTACTGGACTGTTCTCAATTCGGAGTATTATTGGAGATATCCTGCGACCAGATGGCGCATTGGCGATTCTGAAAGTGCGCAGTGCGATTGGCGTTGCTGAAATACGCACAGTCTCATTGGCTGGCAAACAATACATCACCAATCCAGTTACACGTCAATGGCAATGTCTTGCGGCTGGCGCGGCATTCGATCCAAGTGTGCTGTTCGATTCACAGCGTGGCATTGCCGCGATCTTTCAACAGGGTGTTGACCAGCCGATACTGGTTGGCCTCGAAGAGATTGAAGGCCGCCCAACCCATCATCTGCATGGAAGCATCGCGGCCGAACAGTTGCGTACCATGAGTGCAGGGTTACTTGGGGCCGGCCCGGTGGCATTGGATGTATGGGCCGATGGGCGTACCAGCCAAATTGCAAAAATGATTCTCGTTGATAGCGCAACCGATCCACAAGATCCAAGCACATGGACAATCACCTTCACCGATTATGACAAGCAGGTTGATGTGCGCGCTCCAGCAGAATGCCCATGATTGCGGGCATTCTGGCTGTGAGCACTCGTGGTATACTCCACATATTCGCCGCCATCTAATAGATTGAGAGCGTTATGGACACCAGCTGGCTTCATGCTGCATCCCAGGATGAGGAATGCCTGAATCTCACCACAGCACTCGTCGCACAGCGCAGCTACCCCGGCGAAGAAGGGCCTGTCCAGCGCATTGTTGCGGCATGGCTCGAACAACATGGCCTACGCCCTGAGTTTATGGCCACCGAAGGTGACCGCCCGAATGTGTTGGCGCGAGTCGAGAATGGCCCTGGCCCAACACTCCTCCTCAATGGGCATGTTGATACCGTCCTAGCGGCACAGGGCTGGAGCTGCGATCCATGGCAGGGGCGCCATGATGGCAACCGCTTCTATGGGCTGGGTGCCTTCGACATGAAATCGGGTGTAGCGGCGGCCATGCTTGCCACACGTGCCCTCGCCGAACGCCGCGATCTCTGGAAGGGTACACTGATCTTTAGCTCAGTTGTTGATGAAGAGGCCTATTCGATTGGTGCACGTGCGCTTGTCGATACACGCATCCAAGCCGACTATTGTATCGTAACGGAACCAAGTTGGGCTCACCCGATTCTTGGTGGAGTTGGCAAGGTATTGGTACGTGGCGATGTGATTGGCAGAGCGGCACATGGATCTCAATCACATCTGGGCATTAATGCAGCGGTAGAGGCAGCGAAACTGATTGCACAGCTTGATACCATGCCACTCGGTACACACCCAAAGCTCACCGCAACCCAATGCCTACTGTCATTTATGAGCGGTAGCGCCCAGTATGTCATCACCGTACCAGAACATGCCCGCTTCCTGATCAACCGCCATACGGTGCCTGGTGAGACGAGTGAGACCGTGCTTGCCGAAATGCGTGCACTCGCAGCCAAACTCAATTCGCCTGCACGCTTCGAGTTCGCGATCGACCCGCCATACTACCCACCCTGGGAGACTGACCAGAGCCTCGCATTTGTTGAGCGTTTTAGCGCTGCCTATCAGGCCGAAGCCAACCATGCACCACAATTTGGCACCATGGAAGGCGTTGCGGATAGTAACTATTTTGCGGCTGATCTTGGTATTCCCACAATTCAATTTGGGCCAGATGGCAGTGGCGCTCACCAACGCGATGAATGGGTTGATATCGCCACCATTGGTGCTAGCATTCGCGTGGTATTGCGTACAGCAGTGGAGATGTTGAAGTAGCACACCGCACGGGCGAATCATGGAATGATTGGCCTGGTTCTTTTGGTTCTCGGTTCCGCAGTTGCGCAGTTCCGCTGTTCGCTTGGTTCTATTCACCGGAGTAGATAATGTCGACTATCACTGCCGCATATGGCACATGGCGTTCGCCAATCACATCGGATCTGATTGTGGCTGCACATATACGTTTGGGCCAGCCATATATTGAGGGAACGACTCATTATTGGACAGAGGGTCGCCCGCTTGATGGTGGCCGGGTTGTCGTGGTGCGGCAAGAAGCCGATGGAACCACAACTGATCTAACGCCAGCCGGGTATCATGTGCGTACCCTTGTGCATGAATATGGTGGTGGCGCATATTTGGTGGTAGACGGCACAATCTACTTCTCGAATTATGCCGACCAACGGGTATATGTACAGAAGCCCGGCACCGCGCCATATGCACTCACTCCCGAAGGGGCGTTGCGCTATGCCGATTATATCCACGATGCGGCGCGCAATCGGCTGATTGCTGTCTGTGAAGATCATCGTGGGGACGGCGAGGCAGCTAACTATCTTGTGTCGATTGATCTAAATACTGGCAATCTCACGCCTATCCATCAGGGGCGTACCTTCTACGCACATCCAAGGCTCTCACCTGATAGCACCCAATTGGTATGGCTGGCCTGGGATCATCCCAGTATGCCATGGGACTCTGCCGAGATCTGGATGGCAGATGTGAACTCTGACGGCACCCTTAGCGAAGCGCAACAGATCGCAGGCGGCGCAGGCGATGCAGCATTCCAACCTGAGTGGAGCCCAGATGGTGATCTGTTCTTCGTTGCTGAGCGCACCGGTTGGTGGAACCTGTATCACTGGCAGGCTGGCAAAACCAATGCAATTCTCCCCCTACAGGCAGAATTTGGTCAACCACTCTGGCAGTTTGGCGGAACGACGTATGCTGTCCTTGATTCGCAGCGGCTACTGGTAACCTACTGTGAACGTGGAACCTGGCGGATGGTGCTGTGTGAGAGACAGGCAGATGGGGGGATTGGCGCTGCTGCACTAGCTTCTGCGCCGTGGCAACTCACACCAATTGATCTGCCCTACACCGAATTCTTCCGGCTGCGAGCTGATCCGCATTCGGGGCTGGCGGTGGTAATTGCGGCTGGCCCGACGATACCAAGTGTGGTAGTGCTAATCGATCCTGCTGCGCGCACAGCAACCGAGATCAACCATAGCAGTCACGACATACTCGAATCTGGCTATATTGCGTTACCTCAGACGATTGAATTCCCAACTGAGGGTGGGCTGACCGCATTTGGCTTCTTTTACCCGCCAACCAACCGCGAGTATGTGGCGCCAGCTGGCGAATTGCCACCGCTGCTGATGATGAGCCACGGTGGGCCAACTGGTGCGACCGGCGCACTATTCGATCTGGACATCCTATACTGGACAAGCCGTGGCTTTGGAGTGCTCGATGTGAACTATGGCGGCAGCACAGGCTATGGCCGCGAATATCGCGAGCGATTGATTGGCAACTGGGGTATTGTCGATGTGGACGATTGCTGTAATGGCGCGAAATACCTCGCCAAACAGGGCCGAGTCGACCCAGAGCGACTAGCAATAACTGGTGGCAGCGCGGGTGGCTACACAACCCTGGCTGCGCTCACCTTCCGCGATGTCTTCAAAGCAGGTGCCAGCCACTTTGGGATTGGTGACTTGGAGACGATGACGACCGATACCCATAAGTTCGAATCGCGTTATCTGGACAGCCTGATTGGCCCCTACCCCGAGCGCCGCGACCTATACCTTGAGCGATCGCCAGTACAACATATCAGTAGCCTCGAATGCCCAGTAATCTTCTTTCAAGGGCTTGAGGATAAGGTAGTGCCACCTAACCAGGCCGAAGATATGGTGGCGGCTCTACGCGCAAAGAGTATGCCAGTGGCTTATGTGCCATTTGAAGGCGAACAACATGGCTTTCGCAAAGCTAAGAATATAAAACGCGCCCTTGATGGCGAGTTCTATTTCTATAGCCGCGTTTTTGGGTTTACACCCGCAGACCCGATTGAGCCAGTGGTGATTGAGAATCTGAGCTAATACCGGAATCTAGCGTATCAACGATGGCCCACCAGGTTGCGAGCCAGCTGATTCGATTGACATTAAACCTTAGATTGTATACAATATTCAATATTCAATATTGTACGCCAAATGCTCATCCGCTCAAGCAATATTCTTCTGTGAGTGAATATGCAGGTATCAGCCTCACAATGGAACCATTGGGGTGCAGGTATTCCTGCACCAGAGCAAACCTTGCTGCAGGCAGGGCCTCTTTCGTTAGTGTATGAACAGGGCAGCATACGCCAGATTCGGCTTGGGAATCACCTGATTGGACAGCAGATCTATTGTGCGCTGCGCGATCAGAACTGGGATACGATCGAGCCAATATTTTCTGATCTTGCGATCACTCAAGATGCCAAGACATTCCAGATCCACTTCCATGCACAGCATATCCGCAATGATATTAATTTCGGTTGGGATGGAACGATAACCGGGGCAGCTGATGGCACGATCATTTTCCACATGGATGGTGTAGCGCATTCAACCTTTTTGCGTAATCGGGTCGGTTTCTGTGTACTCCATCCAGCGAACTGCGCAGGCGTATCATGTGTCGTTGAGAATGTGTATGGCCAATACCTCAACGGCAGTTTTCCGCATTCGATCTCACCACACCAACCATTCTCAGATATTCGCGCAATTATATATGAGGTTGCCCCTGGCCTTGATGTGGAAATTCGCATGGAGGGCGCTACATTCGAGATGGAAGACCAGCGCAATTGGACCGATGCTTCTTTCAAATCTTATTGCACACCACTTGGGTTGCCGTTTCCGGTGCAACTCAATAAAGGTGATCGGGTCATTCAGACAATTACATTGCGCTTGGTAGGAACACTACCAGTTGTGACGTTTGATACTGACGAGCTCCAGATTGTTATTGGCACTACATCAAGCCAATTGCCGCCAATTGGCCTGTGCTGTGCGAGTAATCGGCAGCCGCTCTCGGCACACACAAGCGAACGTCTACATGCGCTTCATCTTGAGCATCTACGTCTTGATCTCGATCTTCGCACACCAGATTATGCGCAACGCCTGAATCAGGCATGTGTAGAAGCGCGCCAGATCGGGGCAAGCCTCCAGATCGCGCTGACACTCAGCGCCAATGCCAGCGCTGAGCTTCAATTCCTCGCGACACAGGTAGCGGAGATACCCACCGGTGTCACACTGGTTGGTGTTCCATCAGAACGAGAAATCGACCGCTGCGAAGTGGGTTGCGTTAGCACGCCAGATCTTAGCCACCTATACGCCAGCCGCGCTGTTTGGTGGT
>JANLSE010000056.1:0-5765 GCA_031362265.1 Roseiflexaceae bacterium | reverse complement strand
CGCTGTTGAACGCCATGGTCAATGCCGTTGGTGGGGCAACCTGGGTGAGTATTCATCATGGCGGTGGGGTTGGGATTGGCTATTCCGTCCATGCTGGCCAGGTGATCGTTGCCGATGGCACGCCAGAGGCAGCGCGCCGCCTAGAGCGTGTGCTAACAAGCGATCCAGGGATGGGTGTGGTGCGCCATGCCGATGCCGGTTATCCTGAGGCGATTTCCTTCGCGCACGAGCATGGAGTGAAGATTCCAATGCAGAAGGGATGACGGAGCGAGCGCAGAGCGCAGAGCGCAAGAGCGCAGAACGCAAGAGCGAGTAGTAGCAGAGGGCAGGTATTTATGCTTCACTTGAGAGAATTATGCTGGCCAGCTGATCGTGAACACTTGCTTGCGCTTGATACCTCGTTCACAACCGATCGAGTGTACCGCGTTGTTGCAACCAATGGCGCATTTGCCTTGGAAGAATGTGCAATCACGCCGTCGCTACACAAAACCTATGATCTAACTGATGAGCTTGATGCGCTTATACAGAATCATCACGTCGTTATTGCTGAGGTTGACGGGGATGTTGTTGGGATGGCGGCGCTAAAGTACGAGGCCTGGAATCGGCGGGCGGTTTTATGGCATTTGTATATTGACCCAAAGCATCGTGGGCGTGGGATTGCGCGTGCATTGATTAAGAATGCGATCCAGGTAGCGCGGAACTGGCAGGCACGCTGCCTTTGGCTGGAAACACAGAATGTGAACTATCCTGCCATTCAATGCTACCGCAGGCTTGGGTTTGAGTTATGCGGGCTGGATTTGACACTCTACGATACTGCGGATTTGGGGGCGGATGAGGTTGCACTCTTCTTTGCATATACCATCTGATGTCTGTGCTACATATGCTTAATATTACGCTTTCCATGAGGTGTCCATGGCCGTTCAAGAGGTTAATCTTCTCATTCATTCTGCCACGCAGTTGATCACCTGTGCTGCGGATGGGCCAAAACGTGGGGCGAACTTATGTGATATTGGCATGATCCCAGATGGTGCGCTTGCGGTCACGAATGGCGAGATTGTCGCGGTCGGGGCAAGCAGTGTATTGCGCTCCACATATTCTGCCAGCCAGGAGATCGACGCAAGTGGGATGGTTGTTTGCCCTGGGTTTGTTGATCCACACACCCATGCGGTATATGCAGGTGACCGTGTGAATGAGTTTGAGATGCGTGTTGGTGGCGCTAGTTACCTCGATATTATGGCTGCGGGTGGTGGGATTCTGAGCACAATGCGTGCTACCCGTGGCGCCAATCTCGATGCACTGGTGGCACAAACCCGCCGCCGTCTGGATGTGCTGCTCGCGCTGGGCACAACGACAGTCGAGATTAAAACCGGTTATGGGCTTGAGCCGAACCACGAACTAAAGTTACTACAGGCGATTGAGCTTCTGGCGAGTAGCCACCCAATTGAGATCATCCCAACGTTTTTGGGAGCGCATGCCATTCCGCCCGAATATGCGGAGCGGAGTGATGACTATGTTGAATTAGTTGTTCAGGAGATGATCCCACGTGTGGCAGATTGGCATCGCAACTCTTGGTTTGCACAACAACGGCCAGACGATGCACTCTTTATTGATGTGTTTTGTGAACGGCATGCCTTTAGTGCGGCCCAGACGCAACGTATACTCGCAGCTGGGTTTGCTGCTGGAATGCGGCCAAAAGCTCATGTGGATCAATTCACATCGCTTGGTGGTGTTGCAATTGCGATACAGCTAGGCGCTATCAGTGTTGACCATTTGGAAGTAACGAACGCAGACGATATTGCACTTCTGGCACAATCCGACACCATTGGGGTTGTGATTCCAGCCGCGAATGTGAATCTGGGGGTACCACACCATGCGCCAGCGCGCGATCTTGTTGACGCTGGTGTTGCGCTCGCATTGTGTACCGATCTCAACCCTGGATCTGCGCCGTGTTATTCATTACCGCTTGTGATGGGGTTGGCCTGTCGTTATATGAAACTGCTTCCGGCGGAGGCATTCAATGCTGCCACAATCAATGCCGCATATGCAATTGGTTGTGGCGACCGACTTGGTTCGCTGGAGATCGGTAAGCAAGCCGATATTCTGGTGCTTGATGTGCCCGATTATCGCCATGTGGCGTACTATCTGGGTGGAAATCCTGTACAGCAAGTGGTAAAGAATGGGCGAGTGATCTAAACGCAGCGCGATGGAACGTTAGAGCGTAATGCGGGTTTCCGTATATAAAGGCAAGTATTTATGAACACTCCAATCATCATCACCGGGCAACACCTCACAATCGAACAAGTTCTGGCTGTGGCGTATGGGGCAGCGGGTACGCCAGCGGTGGTGTTGAGTGCGGAAGCCGCGCAAAAAGTCACCCGCGCGGCTCATGCTGTCCAACAGCTTCTTGATGAAGGGCGTGTCGCATATGGGATCACCACTGGATTTGGCGCCTTCAAAGATCGTGTCATTCCACGCGATCAGGTCGAGCAGTTGCAGCGCAATATTCTGATCAGCCATGCAGTTGGGGTTGGTGAGCCATTTGATATTCCGACTACCCGTGCAATCATGTTGATCCGTGCAAATACGCTAGCCTGTGGTCATTCTGGGATTCGTGTTGAGACACTCCAGCTCATGCTGGATATGCTGAATACTGGTATTCATCCGCGTATCCCACGCAAAGGCTCACTTGGCGCCAGTGGTGATCTCGCACCACTCGCGCATATGGCGCTACCATTGATTGGTGAGGGTGAGGCTGAATATGCGGGCCATATGCTTTCAGGGCGCACAGCGCTCCAACATGCAGGGCTAACACCACTGACACTCGCAGCCAAAGAAGGGTTAGCGCTCACCAACGGCACGAGTGTTATGTGTGCGCTGGGTGTGATGGAGACTGAGCGTGCCGAGCGGCTGGCAGCAATTGCCGATCTGGCAGGTTGCCTGAGTTTGGAAGCGCTGCATGGCACGCCGCTTGCGTTCGATGAACGGATTCATGCGCTGCGGCCGTTTCCGCGCCAGATTGCATGTGCCGCTCACCTCCGCTCGATTCTAGCTGGCAGCCAATTTGTTCGTGGCCCTGAATCGCTGAATGTACAGGATGCTTACACCCTACGCTGTATGCCACAGGTGCATGGCGCTGCGCTTGATGCAATTGCCTATTCGCGCTGGGCCTTTGAAATTGAACTGAATGCCGTAACCGATAATCCATTAATCTTTATTGACGATCACGGCAAGATTGATGTGCTCTCTGGTGGCAATTTTCATGGTGAGCCGCTTGCGATTGCGATGGATTATCTGGCAATTGCGCTGAGTGAGCTTGGGAGTATTTCTGAGCGCCGAATTATGCGCTTGACTGATGAGGCCTCGAATACACATACATTACCAGCCTTTCTTACCGAGCAAGGCGGCCTTAATTCTGGCTTTATGATCACCCAATATACGGCTGCCGCACTGGTTGCTGAGAACAAAGTACTCGCCCATCCAGCCAGCGTCGATAATATTCCGACCTCAGCAAATGTTGAAGATCATGTCAGCATGGGTCTAACTGCTGGCTTGAAGCTCCGCCAGATCGCAGATAATGTCGAACAGATCTTGGCAATTGAACTCATGGCTGCTGCACAAGGAGTCGATTTTCGCCGTAAGGTGATCGGCGCTGAGGCACTTCTTGGTGTAGGTACAGCACCTCTGTATACGCAAATCCGTGTTCGTGTGCCATTCATTGAGCAGGATACGGTTATGTACCCGCACCTTGAAAGCATGCGCAAGCTCGTGGCGGATTGGAGCGCATAGCATTGGAGCATTGGAGCATTGGAGCATTGGAGCAGGTACTCTTGCGTAATATTCTTGGCTTTCTTCTCAACCTCTGTGTCTCTGCACCCAAAGGGTACCCGCTGTGGTGAAAAACCAATAGCCACGAACATTGTGGGTGTATGAATAGTTCTGTCTCTGTGCCTCTGTGGTGAAAACCATTAGATCCACGAGCATTGTGGGTATATGAATAGTTTTGTTGTGCGCTGTGCGTTATGCGTTGTTATAGGGATCTGCCATGTATACTTCGCCGCGGCGTTTCCAACCTGGCTTTGATGATCAGCCCAACTTGCCGAAATATTTACGCTTGGCGAATTGGCTTGAGCAACGTATTGCAAGTGGTGTCTTTGCCGCCGATACCATGCTTCCTACCGAGGAGCAGCTCTGCCGTGAGTTTGGTGTAAGCCGTGGGACGGTGCAACAAGCGATCGCTGGGCTTGTGCAGAAAGGCCTGATTCGGCGTGAGCAGGGGCGTGGCACGTTTGTTAACCCGGTTCGGCACGCAAATGTTAGCTCTTTCACATTGCTGAACTTCAATGAGATGATGCTGCGCCAAGGGCGCTCGCCAAGCACACGGCTGCTTTCAGCTGTGATTGTCCCTGCGGATGAATCTGTTGCCGCTCGCTTAAGCCTTGCCTATGATATGCCGGTGATCCATATTGTGCGATTACGCCTTGCGGATGGGCAGCCCGTATCATATGAGGAGCGCTTTCTGGCCCACGATCTTTGCCCAGATCTGATGAAACACGATTTGGAGAATGCTTCGATTCATCAATTACTGGTTGAGACATATAACCTACCGTTGGTTCGAATGGAGCAGAGCGTCGAGATTGTTCATGGCGAAACCCAAATAACAAACGCGCTGCGGGTGGTGGCCGGCAGCGCGCTGTTCTTTATCGACAGGCTTACGTTCACCTTGCGTGAGCAGGTTCGTATTCCAGCAGTTTGGTTTCGTGCCTACTACCACGATACCAGTGTGCAGATGTTTGCTGAGCAGCCAAACGCATAATGCACCATATGCATTCACCACAGAGACACAGAGATACCTATATGCTCTTTTCCTACCCGCATCTCTGTGCCCTCTGTGCCTCTGTGGTTCAATACTAAGGCTTCAGATATGCCTGGAACCAGGCGATTTGCTCTTGCGCTGCGTAGGTCACATAGTTTTGAATATCCTCATCCTCCAGAGTGAAGTCGGCTGGGACGATCCCATGGCCAGCACCGATAAATTTCACCATGCGAACCGGTGTACCATGATCTTTGACGGTCTGGAAGAAGTTTTCCGCAATCGTCACTGGTAGGAAATCCTGGCTCCCATGGAAGATAAGCAGTGGTGTCTTGATTCTGGTGGTGTTATAGGAGGGCGAGTCACGCTTGAATTCATCCACCCGGTCAAGCACTGTGCCATTCTGCAGTAGGCCCATCAGATCGGGGTAGCCGCGGTTCCATTCTACAATCGTATCGTAGAGCCCACATTGTGCATTGGCCGCCGCATAATCGGCAGAATGGCGAACCACGCTTTGCAGCGTAAAGTAGCCACCATACGAGCAGCCAGTGATGCCAACTTGGCCCTTCGCTGCCCAGCCGCGTTTCACCAGTTGGCGCGCAATATCGGCCTGGGTATCGATATCAAACTGGCCGTAGTTATCGCCATCGGCTAAGGCTGCCAAGTTCGCGCCGCCTAGCCCGAAGCGCCCTTGCAATGGAACAACCAGCACTGCAAAGCCGAAGTTTGGCAGCAGCGCAAATGGCCGCTCAACGCGCGCGCCCCACGAATTGAAGACACCATTGAGCGGCCCGCCATCCTGCCAGACAACAATTGGCTTGTTGCGGGGTGGGAATGGTGCATTTGCGGATTGGATCAGCACGCCACTGAAAAACACCTTGCCAGTTTTGAAGGTAACCGGATCTTGGCGCAGATTGGCTGTTTTGCGCAACTCCTCGGTCGTCCAGGTAAGGCG
>JANLSE010000024.1:0-26259 GCA_031362265.1 Roseiflexaceae bacterium | reverse complement strand
CAGCGCGGCGGGTGGTGTTGGGCAGCTCCTTGTGCAGATCGCCAAGCGCTGTGGTGCCCATGTCATTGGTACAGCTTCTGCTGCTAAGCTTGATCTGGCACGTGCCGCCGGTGCAGATGAGGTGATTAGCTACAACGAAGATGATTTTGAGGTTGCAGTGAAACAGCTCACCAGCGGTAAAGGGGTCGATGTAGTTTATGACTCAGTTGGTAAAACCACATTCGACAAAAGTTTAAACTGCTTGCACCCACGCGGGTATTTGGTGCTCTACGGTCAATCCAGTGGCCCTGTTCCACCACTTGATCCACAAGTGCTGAATGCTAAAGGCTCGCTCTTCCTGACGCGCCCAACCCTTGGGCATTATGTTGCGACACGTGCTGAATTACTTGAGCGTGCAGGTGATCTGTTCAGCTGGATCGCGGCAGGTGAGTTGAAGGTTACAATCGATGCCTCATTCCCACTTGCACATGCCGCCGATGCACACCACTACCTAGAGGGCCGCCAAACGAAGGGGAAGGTATTGCTTATCCCGTAATCATCCTGCCCAAACAAAAGTGGGATCTGGCAATTGTTGAGCATGCGACTAGTGGTCTGTTAGTATTCTAATGTAGCTGGAGCCACATTGATATTCTCACTTATGAGTGCACTCGATGTTGCGCTAAGCGTTGCTTGGGTTGGCACAGATGGTTTCGGCTCGTCGGTAGTAGCTGCCAGATAATCCAGTTTGGTTGTGAGAGGTACATCTGGTGTACAAACGACTCGATTACGGCCAAGGGACTTTGCATAATAGACAGCAATATCCGCAGCATGTGTCAGATCGGTTAGGGTTGCACCATCGTGTGGGAAACATGCAACCCCAATACTAATTGTCGCATGGATTATTTCTCCCGATGCTAGTATGAACTCTGTCTTCTCAATCATACGGCATATTCGCTCACCTAATGCAGCTGCGCTTATCAGATCGCTACCTGGTAAAGCGATAATAAACTCCTCGCCACCAAAGCGTGCTGCAATATCCTGGTCGCGGATCGTCTCGCGGATGATCTTCGCAATGCCAGTAATAACAACATCACCAGCCAGATGGCCATACCTGTTATTGATCGTGCGTAGGTAGTCCAGATCGGCCATGATGACTGCCATCGGGATAGCTGTTCGTGCTGTTTCGGCGACCAATGCCTTGCCCCGCTTCGTGAAGTAGCGAGCATTTGCGAGGCCTGTTTTGCTATCGGTCTCGGCCTCTTGCTTAAGCTGCGGTACATGAAGCGATTGGTACATCAGCACCAAGGGCAACAGTGCTAGCCCGATCCACCAAGGATCAATTGTCCATAACAGCGCCATAAGAATGCCAAGGCAGGCCAGAATGAAATCTGGAAGTAGGCTATCGAGTGTCATCACTCGCGATTGTTCAAATGATATATTGGAGACAAAGACTTGGACGCTGCCGACGATTGAATGGTTGAGTAGAACATAAATGAGTGCTGTGATCGGAAACACCACAACCGGCGGCAGAATACCGGCAAATGTGATTGAGCTCTGCAATAATTGAACTACGCCAAAACAGGCGGTTCCAGCGATAAGATGGGTTGCGATATTAAATGGCTGAACATACCAATCTTTGAAACTGTCACTACCTTTTAAGCGCTCACGAATCCATTCAACGATATGAGGGATGATAATGATTCAGTGCGAACAGATATAAGGGAAGTAACAAGACACCCGCGAAAAAACAGATGAAATGAGGATAATAGGATTGGCGCCCATGTTCAGCAACATATAATTGTGCTGGTATTGCCAGGATGATGAGAATGATGAAGGCTGGCCAGTTGGCGGTCGCAAGATCAGCATAACTTATAGCCAAGCCGATGCCAAGAGCACCAAGGAAAAGAATGCATCCAACAAAGAGTGATGCGCGATAAGACATGTGGCTCTACCTCCAACATCAGGATAAGACGGTTTGTCTATGGTGTGGTCGCATTGCGATCCATAGATAGCATACTACTATACAAGCACAAACATATTACCCCAGGAAGTTTGCTGGTCGATCGCTTGGCTCTGATTCTAAAAACAAGAGTCGCCAGATATTCCGGCGACTCTTGATCTGATGTTGGGATGAAATTAGCTAGCTGGAGGAGGTGTTTCTGATTGCTGGTTCCCTCCATCGCCATTGCCACGCCAGTTGACAGCAACAGGTGGCTCTAGTGGAGCACTATCATTCCCACTACCGCCACGCCAGTTGACAGCAATATTGAGAAATGAAGTTCCAGCGGTTGCAGTGCTTTGCCAGGCCATCCCACCTGCAATCGCTAGGCCAAGTGCAACTGCCATTGCTGCACCCATAACCATTCGACGATAGGTACGGCGTGTTTTCGAGTGTGACACCATGAACCCCTCCTTTACGTGTTTCGTCCCGCATATGGACTTTTGAAAGTCTAGTTGGCGGCTATTACAAATACCATACCAACAGGCAATAGAAACCTCTCTATACTGATTGCATGCTTCCTGTTCAATAGCCAGCCAATCCTTGGCATCCCTGATATTGCATTTAGGCATCGATCTTCGCCTTGTTTTGGGCATGCCTCCAAATACCAGTCGATCTATTAGAGCATCATTTTGGTAGCAGAATCACCACCAGTGGTGGATAAATTGTCTTAATCTAGTGTGTAGTTATGTCTATACTCGAAGGTGTCTTAGGTATTTCCTTATTGGCTGGAGTGCTTTGTGTGCTTGTTACTTGTAGAGGTAATGGATGCGCCAAAAGGATCGCTATGTTGGATACTATCAAGGAATATTTGTCGGAATGAGATTAAGCCGCCACGAACATATGAGTTGTCGTTTGGCATAAGGCTGCATTAGTAGTTAGCCACTACCAGGGAGGGGGAATTATTATGAAGTGTAATCGCGAAGATACAGGGCCTAAATTAGGGGCAGCCACCCAAGCCAGCCTTCTGCGTGGTAATCGCCCACTGATTGTAGCTCTGCTTGCACTGGTACTGACCTATGCGGGCGGGTTTTGGTTACATGAGTTACATCTGGCAGGAGATGGATTTCACGCCCCACATGGATTGGTGGATTGGTTGCGTGATTCAACAATTACTCTACCGCTCATCACACTAGCGGTGTGGCTGGGTTTGGGTTGTAGCGATTGGCTGTTATCACATCCGTTACACCAGTTCAATACGCGATATTCTGGCGTTCTGATTGTGAGCGTGATTGCCCTCCTGACAAGTGCTGCAGTGGCAGGAGCTAGCGCAATTCTTATAACACTTGCTGGTGGTCTACAGTTGGCTCCACTGGGTTCAAATACCTTCTTTTGTTCTCTCGCAGGCGGTGCAGCCACAAACGATGTTAATTCTACTTCACTTGGGCAGATCGTACTGCGCGATGGCGCTCTGGCACTGATAGCTAACCTACTGCTTGCAGGTGCCACATGTGGGTTGCTCGAAGCGATTTGGCGTACAGAATGGCTTGATCGACCGATACTGATTCGTGTGCCAAGAATTGCATTTCCGCATTGGGCGATTGGAGTGCGGCGATTACGCGGGGTAGTGCGCCGGTTTGGCTCATTCGCGATGTTGCTTTCGCTGTTGCTTGGCTACTTGCCTGTTGGCATGAGCAGTGCAGTAGCAATGAATGCAGCCGCTGATCCACTATGTCGGAACATTAGCGCTAATGTCGTTGCGCTGGATCAGACGATTGTATATAACCGTTTGGGTGTTATTGATCCTGAAGGCATGATTTTTGCACTTCGTAGTGATGTTGTCGATAAAACCACTGGCCTCAGTGAGGCTACAGGGGGAATACTTTCGCTTGGCAATGTGCAGTTACGCTCTGACAAGCGGCCTCGCCCGCTTACCTTGCGCATGAATGTTGGTGATTGTCTAACGATTTATTTCCAAAACCTGTTAGCACCGGCAGTTGTTGGGCAGATCCAAACACGCAGTGCTGGTATTTCTGCGATTGGTTTGCAGTTAAAGGGCAGCATCCTCAGCGATGGTTCAAATGTTGGCAGTAATGCGACAGGTGCGAGCCCAACGGCTGGGTTGGTTGCACCTGGCGGTAGTGCCACCTACACATTCTATGCTGAGCGTGAAGGTGCGTATGAGATCTATAGCCCCAGTGACACAGTTAGCGCAGAAGGTATTGGTGTCTTGGCGCATGGCTTGTTTGGAGCAATCAATGTAGAGCCAACTGGCGCTGAATGGTATCGCAGCCAGGTTACCTACGATGACATGCAATTGGCAACGATTGGCCAGACGCCCGATGGGCATCCGGTTATCGATTACGATGCTATCTACCCAGCTGGGCATCGTTATGCAGGTAAACCTATTCTCAAGATGTTGGATGCTAACAACACACTTATTCATGCAGACTTGACAGCAATTATTACTGGGCCTGGGCGTGGTCTGTTTACAGGCTCACAGCCTGATGGCGGTTGGTACTCTAAGAATCCCACCACTCCAAATCGTAACGAGCCATTCCGCGAGTTCACAATTGTGTTCCATGATGAAGCGGCGGTGGTACAGGCGTTCCCACAATTTAATGACCCGGTGGTTGCTTGGACACTGCATGGTGTACGTGATGGCAAGGGTATTAACTACGGGACAGGCGGAGTTGCTGCTGAGGTATTGGCCAATCGTCTGGGGGTAGGCCCGACTGCCAATTGCCCAGAATGCAAATTGGAGGAGTTTTTCCTCACTTCGTGGGCATTAGGTGATCCAGCCCAAATAGTGGATGTACCCGCAAACTCGACAGATACAAATGGGAATCTGATTACTGGCCCGAAGGCCACACTGGCGCTCTATTCAGATGATCCATCGAATGTCTACCACAGCTATATCAACGACCATACCAAGTTCCGTAATATTCATGTTGGTAAAGAGCATCATATCTTCCATCTACACTCACATCAATGGCTACAAACGCCTGATGATGATAATTCGAGCTATTTGGATAGCCAGGCAATTGGGCCGGGTGCTTCCTATACCTATGAGATCGCCTATGGTGGCTCTGGTAATCGGAACAAGACTCCTGGTGATGCGATCTTCCACTGCCATTTCTACCCGCATTTTGCACAGGGCATGTGGGCGCTCTGGCGCAATCATGATGTGTTTGAACAAGGTACACAACTCGATGCAACTGGCATCCCGCTTGCGGGTGCGCGCGCACTGCCAGACGGTGAAATTGTGGCAGGCACCCCTAGCCCAGCGCTAGTGCCGCTACCTGGCAAACCCATGGCGCCCATGCCAGCTGGGTCTGTCAACATTGTTCGCGGCCAAGTTGATCTGGCTGGCCCGGATAGCCCAAATCCTGATGGGATCGAGGATTATATTCAGGGATGGCCATCACCAGGCGGCAACCCAGGGTACCCATACTATATTCCGGGCGTCGCCGGACACCGCCCGCCAACCCCAGCACTGGATATGACTGACCCAGCGACGGGTATGAGCGGCCCAGCGATGGATGGTGGTCTGCCGCGCCATGTCATCACCGGTGGCCTTGCGACTGCAACAACAACAAATCTGGATCTGAGTAAGCAGCTAGAGCATGTGACCGCTGTCTACCCACCAGAGGCTGGCACACCTGCCGAACTGGCAGCAATGGCGTTCCATGCACAGCCGCGCCAAAATACGTTCTTTCCAAATGGAATAGCGGCGACAGCGGACAGAGGGTTTGAGACAAATGGGTTACCACCAGCCCCAGGTGCGCCATTCGCCGAGCCGTGCCGCAACGACGATGCTAGCTTCAATAGTGCTGCGCCACGGCGTGTGTATAAAGGTGTAGATATTCAGCTTGATATGAAGCTGAATAAGCTGGGTTGGCACTTCCCGCAGGCGCGTATGCTCACGCTCTGGCAGGATGTTGGGCCGACCCTGAGTGGGGCACGTGCTCCTGAGCCATTTGTTATGCGTGCGAATTCGGGTGATTGTATTAATTACTATCACACAAACCTTGTACCGGGAGTGTATGAGCAGGACGCATATCAAGTGCGAACACCAACCGACATTATTGGCCAGCATATCCACCTGGTCAAATTCGATGTGACATCTTCTGATGGATCAGGTAATGGCTTTAATTATGAGGATGGTACCCTAAGCCCGGATGAAGTGCGTGAGCGGATCAATGCCATTCGCGTGCAGAATAATTGTGCTTTGGGTACAGGTGCGCCGGATGACAAGACTTGCCCCGTGGCAGCTGCGCACCCCTTCTTTGGCCCTGGCCCCAACAACACATGGCTTGGTGCCCGTACCACTATTCAGCGTTGGTGGGCCGATCCAGTGCTCAATAATCAGGGGATTGACCGCACACTTGGTAATGTCTATACCCATGATCACTACGGCCCCTCAACCCATCAGCAGACCGGCTTATATGCTACGCTGCTTATCGAGCCAAGCAAATCGTTCTGGCGTGATGCCGAGACTGGTAAATGCCAGGGTGACACAACGATCGTTGGCAGGAATATACCCGCTGCAACACTTGGTGGCTGCACCCCTGTTGCAGGGCGCAGCGATGGAGGCCCGACATCTTGGCGCGCTGATATTCTCACGCCAGATAATGCCGGTGTCGTAACGACAAACCACGATAAGGAGAGCTTCCGCGAATTCTATTTCGAGTTCTCGGACTTTCAGCATGCCTATGTGGCGAATAAGGGTGCGACATTTACGAATACAACTATCACAATCAATGGTACCAGCTATAAGGTACAGGTGCCAAGGGTCAAACCTGATCCACTCTATGCAATCAATCCAGCAGGCGCCATCCAGAATACAGCTGTGAGTGCTGCGCAACCCTGGCTTAAGGTCAAGCCAACCTTGGAAGGAACGGCCAATCTATGTCCAGCCAATTCACCATTGGCATTCAGCGCTCGTGGCTGTCCAGAAGCGATCTCGACTGCTGATATTGGCACATTCTCGATGAATTATCGCAATGAGCCAATCGCCGCACGTGTACTCGATCCAGCCACAATGCAGCAGGCAGCTGGGCCGGTGGGCGATCTTTCATTGGCATTTAAATCCTCTGATGCAACCTGTAAGACAGATGAAGGGGTGCCAATCGCTGGTTGTTCTCCATTTATGCGTGCCGATGCACGGCTGAATACGCAGCCTAATTTTTATCCGCCGCTGACAGCGGATGTGAAGCCAGGCGATCCCTATACGCCAATGATGCGTGCATATGAGGGTGATCGGGTGCGTATCAAAGTGCAAGTTGGCGCGACAGAGGAGGGCCATAATGCCAGTTTGGCAGGTGCTAAATGGCTTCAGGAGTATGCTAGCCCTAACTCTGGTTGGCGTAATTCCCAAATGATGGGGATCTCCGAACAGTTTAACTGGGATGATACAGTTGGGATTGATCCATTAGAGAAAGGGAATCGAACTGATTATCTGTTCACGCCAGATAGCTCGGTCGATGGTATTTGGAATGGCCTGTGGGGGCTGCTACGCTCGTACTCGAAGTATCGTAAGGCGCAGAACGACCTACTAACACTGCCAAATAATCGTATCGATGTGAAGGGGCAGAACGATATCAGTAACCTGAATAGCTTTGATGAGCAGACAGGCTATATGTGCCCAACCAACGCCACCAAGGCGGTGCTGAATGTCACTGCAGTGTTAGCACGCGATGCATTGCCGAATGGGACATTGGTCTATAACTCGCGAACCGCAAATGGCGGGCCACTACACGACCCGACTGCAATCCTGTATGTACGGACGAGTGACCTGGATGCGAATGGTAAGCTCAAGCCGGGCGTTCCTATTGAGCCACTCATCCTGCGTGCACGTGCAGGGGATTGTATCAAGTTGGTATTGCAGAATAGGCTGCCAGTTGTGATGCCGGATCTGCCAGGGTACAACATGCTTCCCTCAATCATGGATCGTTTTGCGGCGAGTGCTCCAGCGGCAGCATTGCACGATACGTTCAATGCTAATAATCTGCGGCCATCGAACTTGGTTGGCTTACGACCACAACTTGTGGCGTATGAGGCTTCGCGAGGTGCTGGCAATAGTATTGGCCGCAATCGCGACAGAACAGTCGCACCTGGCGGACAGGCTTCATATTGGTGGTATGCCGGTGATCTTAGTTATAATGTGAAGACCGGCAACATGAAGGCGACGCCAATTGAGTTCGGCGCCACAAATCTTATCTCTTCCGATCCGATCAAACATAGCAATAAGGGCGCAATTGGTGCACTGATTATTGAACCACAGGGATCAACCTGGATCGAAGACCCAACTAGCCGGGCAGCCGCAACGGTTACCATGGTTGGTGGCGTGCAGTTCCGCGATTTCGTGCTGTTGTTCCAGGATGATATCAACATGCGTTTTGGCGTGAATGGCATGCTAGCCGATGGTGGCCCGGTCCCATGGCTGGCGCAGGTCGATGATGCTGAGGACAGTGGCATGAAGGGCCTTAACTATCGTAGCGAGCCACTCTGGTTACGGCTTGGCCTCAACCCAGCGGCAATTGATACTGAGCTCATGGCAACCGATTTCACCAATGCACTTGCCAATAGCCAGGTAGGCGGCGATCCACAAACGCCAATCTTCACTGCTATTGCTCGGCAGGCCATTCGACTCCGTGTCTTAGAGCCAAATGGACATGCACGTAATCATGTGTTTGCGTTGAATGGCCATGTATGGGAACGTACCCCTTACACGAGCTCCTGTACATCAACAGCATGTGTGGGATCGACCTCAATTGGACATAATGTGCAATCACAGTGGGTAGGAAGTCAGGAAGGTCACGGCCCGACGGATCATTGGGATATTGTTCCAGCCCATGGTGCGGGCGGTGCATATGGTATTACAGGCGATTATCTGTATCGCGATATGGCTCCACTCAATTTCTATAATGGTTTGTGGGGCTTATTGAGAGTACGGTAGTAACGCAGTTGTGCTCTGTTGTCTGTTGCGCGGTATGGCTGCGAGGCAGGCAACAGAGCGATATTGGCAGATGCGTTACGAAATGACAATGGAGATGGTTAGTGTGGGTATTGAAAAAAAAACAGTTGGTATGACCCCGCGGCAGATACTTGGCATTATATTGGTGGTTGGTGTGTTTGTCGCCATAAGCGTTGTTCTAGTAGGTTGGTTCGCCGGCCAAGGGCGTACAAAACCTTCCGGTCTGGTAGAGACTCCAACACAGCAACTGCAACTAGCAGTACGGGTTATTCCAACAGAATCACAGATTGTTCGTGAAGGGTTAGCTGTCGCTTATGCGGTTCGGCCAGCAGCAACACAGCCGGATCTCACAGAAATCCGTTTCACAGTTACCGATGCTGCAACCGGGCAACCAGCTATATTGGAAGCGCCGCCTGCGGTATGGATAGACCCGCAACTGGTAAGCGCCAATATAAGCGGTGCGCCAAGCTGTGAAGCGAAAGTCAAACAATATGTGCAGGGAACACTGGATGTTCGCGCTCAGATTGATCTTAATTCCTATTTTATTCTGGCACTGAATCAAGATGCTAGTATTTCGGTTATTGACCCACTGAATGGCGTTTCAGGAATATCGCAACTCTATGCGATGGTTTCGCTTGCGAGCCCTGGCGAAGATTGGGTTCTAACACGTGATGGGCGACGACTGTTTGTGAGTATGCCAGCTGTGGGCCAGGTCGCGGTTGTCGATACCGAAACGTTTACAGTGCTACAGAATATTGATGTTGGGCTAAACCCGGTGCGGGTAGCCATGCAGCCAGATGGCCGTTATGTCTGGGTTGGTAATGATTCGACCGATACTACCACTGGTGGGGTAACGGTGATTGATACCCAGCAGCTGCGCGTTGTTGCTCAGATCCCAACAGGAGTTGGCCGGCACGCGATTGCCTTTTCGGGTATAAGCGAAGATGCCCACGCTCATGAGAACGCCTCCGATTTGTTTGCCCCAATCGGCTATGCATTTGTTACCAATAGTAGTGCTGGTACGGTTTCCGTTATTGACACAGATCGCCTCCAAAAGCATGCTGATATTACGCTTGGTATTCACCCAACGAGCCTTGATGTTGCGAGTGCCAATCATGCGGTATATCTTGCCAGCGCAACTGAGCCTGAGGTGGTGGTTATTGATGCGACAAACCAGCAGATCAGTGGTCGGCTTGATATTGGATTGGGGATCGGTGTTATTCGAATTGCCCCTGGTGGGCGTTGGGGCTTTGTAATCAGCCCCACACAGAATCGTGTGGATGTACTCGATACCACAACCAATCAGATTGTTCATACGGTGACGGTTGATGGTACCCCAGATCGAGTTTCATTTAGTGAGGCGTTCGCCTATGTCCATGCGGCCCAGAAGCCAGACATAGCACTGTTTGATTTGGCACAGCTTGGCAAACCGAATCAGTTGGCACCGATAAAGATTATTGGTGGGCAAGCATCCCCAAGCCAGGCATTGGCATCGCTTGCTGTGGCTGATTCAATCGTGCCGATTCATGAGCATGGTAGCCATATGCTAATCACAAACCCAGCGGATCAATCGATCTATGAATATATGGAAGGTATGAGCGCACCAATGAGTTCGTACCAGAACTATAACCGGACGCCACGTGCGGTACGTGTGATTGATCGCACAATTCGTGCAATTGGGCCAGGGGCCTATGTGGCTACTATGAAGATTCCAAGGAGTGGTGCGTATCAGGTGGCGTTTCTGATTCACTCGCCACGGATTGTTGATTGTTTTGGATTTAAAACGGAGCCAGATGCGGCATCGATAACTGATGGTAGCTCAGGTTTACCAAAGATCACCATCCTGAGTACAGAACGTGATGCAAAGGTTGGTACACCATTTGTGTTGCGGCTTGCGGTGGTGGATGCTCAAAATGGTGCGCCAATTGTTGGGGTTGATGATCTAACGATTATTGCCACACTTGCTACAGGCCAGCGTACTGAGCGGTTTCGTGCTGAGCCGCTTGGTGGTGGCATGTATGCGGCAACCCTGAACTTGCCAGTAGTGGGGAATTATATGGTCTATTTCAGCGTTCCATCGCGGCGTGTTGATACGAGCATGGTGCCAGCGTTTACACTGCGGGTTGCTCAGTAAAATTCATTGATACGAATCCTGAACAGCCAATTTACGTTTTATACATAGACGATTCCGTAATAGTAGCGAGGCATATTGTGCTTGAGCATGCTATGCTCTTTTAAAGGAAATACATAATGTACTATCCAATATTGATTACTTGCGAGGATGCAGAGCATACCGTGTATTCGTGTGGTGCTGGTGTTACCGCTACACATGCGGCACTGATGCCTGTCTATGCTGGTCTTGGAATGCCTAAGATATACCCGGGCTCACTCAGTGAATGGATCGCGGATGGAACTCGGGAAGTAGAGGGATAGATGAGTGATTTACTACGACCATCACCGCAGAATAGCGCTGTACCACCCAGTTTTCGGCGATCGCCGAGGATGGTTTTGCATTTGCTGAAGGGGCTTATGGTCGCAACGAATCACCGAGGAGAATCGTTCATGAATACCCTGGAACTTGTGCGCAACCTTTGGAAAGCGATTGAATCACAGGATTTTGATCGTGCGCTAAGCTACTTGGCCTATGACTTTCAGTTTAGTGGGCCAGTGCCATTTCCACTTAATGCTCAGCAATGGATTGACATACATCATGCATTGGCTAGAGCCATGCCAGATCTCACCGTTGGTTATCAGGGCAGTATTACAGGCAACCAGGAGGTCATCGGATCGATTCAGCTTACCGGGCATCACACCGGCGAACTGTCTTTGCCGGTTCTTGACGTTCGGCATATACCCGCAACTGGGCATCTAATCGTTCTTTCGCGCGAGAGTTTCCTGGCGGAGGTGCGAGACGGCAAGGTTTATTCAATGTATGTGGAGGCGCTGCCAAATGGCGGCCTGCCAAGTATGCTTGCTCAGATGGGTCTGGAGTCATTAAATCGGTAACTGATTGGTATTGTCTACGTCATTCAAACAGCATGGGCGGATCGCTTTTATATGAGGCGGTCACCCGTGCTGTTGTATGTTCGCGAACAATATGCGAATATACTGTTCCATCCCATAATGCGCGGCTTGCGAGGAGGTAGCATGTCATTCGCACCTATAGTAGGGCAGATTATTATTCTGAATGGCACGCCACGATCGGGTAAATCGAGTATTGTGGCAGTTATCCAGGGGACATTTGATGGGGTCTGGATGAATCTTGGGGTGGATCGTTTTATGCAAGCTACCCCGGCGCGTTACCAACCAGGCATAGGCCTACGGCCTGGTGGTGAGCGCCAAGATCTTGAGCCGCTGTTGTCTATTCTGTATCGCGCCATGTATGACTCGATTGCAGCGCATGCGCATGCAGGATTGAATGTTGTGGTTGATGTTGGCCACCACGATGCATATGCTACACCACGAGGGATCCTGAAGGATAGTGCTGGGAGATTACACGGGTTGCCAGTGCTGTTTGTAGGTGTACATTGCCCGATTGAGGTGATTATGGAGCGGCGGCGCAACACTGGCTGGGACGTAGGTTTAGCAGCGGATGCAGCCGTTCCACTTCCGGTACAGTTGTGGCAGAAGGAAGTGCATATTCCTGGAATCTACGATCTGGAGGTAGATACTTCGCTGTTAAGCCCAAGTGAGTGTGCGATACTGATCCAGCAGCGAATGATCAATCGTCCGACACCATCGGCTTTTGAGCGACTTGCAGCGCTCGTAACACCTCGCTGAGCGCTGTTACCATGTTTGTTGGTTGTGGCTGAATTTTTGCCGAAAGGTGCCATCCATCAACCAGCGTGGGCGCAGGAGTTGATGCGTGGGTACTGGGAATAGTTGCCAGCTGTAGGCTATTGGTAGGAAACAAGAGATTCTTAGGATCTTCTTATGTTCGATAGGCTCTGCTTACTCTATAATGCCCTTATTCAACCGCGCAATCTTCCTCCCGTTCTCCCTGCGCAGCACGCGATATGTGTGCCAGAATAACTCCCGACCATTGCGGATTGGGCGATAGCGGCATGCAGAGAGGAACAACCCAATGAGGCTCAAGGAGCGTCAACCCTTCCCAGTGGATGAACTCAACCAGATGCAACGCTATCTGGGCGAAGAGATGATCGAAGACTACCATACTGGTGAATTGACCAGGCGCCAAATGCTGGTTCGCTTGCTTAAAATCTGTGGGAGCTCAGCCGCTGCTGCTGCCCTGCTGGTGGCATGTGGTGAAGGCCCTACAGCGCCACAAGTACCAACGGCTGGTACAGTTCCAGCGACCCAACCTCCACCCGCGGATGCTGCGCCAACATCGGCACTTGCCTTGCCTGCCACTGACATTCCTGCTGCACCAACCATTGCACCGCAACCGACAGCTATTCCACCAACAGCGGTTGTTGCACCAGCAGATCCAAACAAACCACTCTCCGTAGCCAGTGATGATCCCGACGTGACTGGCTCGGATGTCTCGTTCCAGAGCGACACGGCAATCAGTGGGTATCTGGCGCGGCCCAAGGCGGATGGCAACTATCCAGGTGTGATTGTAATCCATGAGAATCGTGGTTTGACCGATCATATCCGTGATGTGGCGCGGCGATTGGCCAAGGCTGGTTATATCGCACTGGCACCAGATCTAGCTTCACGCGCTGGTGGTACAGATGCCGTTGGCACTGGTGGAATCACCGGCTATTTCGCGAATGCTAAGCCAGAGGATTTGGTGAAGGATCTGAACGCTGGTGTCGATTTTCTTGGGCAGCAAACCGGTGTGATCGCTAATAAGTATGGCGTAGTAGGTTTCTGCTTTGGCGGTGCGTACACCCTGCGATTAGCGGCCGCAAACCCAAGTATGGCTGCCGCGGTTTGTTATTATGGCGTCACTCCGCAGCCAGCCGAGCAGATGAGCGCGACAAATGCGGCCATTCTCGGGCAGTATGGTGCCAACGATTTGCGTGTGAACGGCACGATACCTGCATTGGAGCAGGTGATGCAGGCCAGTGGGAAGACCTATGAGAAGCAGATTTATGATGGTGCTGGCCACGCCTTCAATAATGATACAGGCCAGAACTATAACCAGGTTGCGGCGATAAAAGCCTGGGAACGTACGTTAGAGTGGTTCGGGAAATATCTGAAGGGATGATTACGATTCGGAACGGCCTGCCGTAGATTCGCTCTGCGGCAGGCCATTCTTTGGTATTTTGGACAAATTATCTGCGCTAGGATTTATCGTGGCCTTCTGAGCTGTGCGATCCGGCATCCCCGTGCTGAATCGTCGATCAGAGTCTCCAAGCGGCGCGCTCGGGTTGCTGGCTGTTTCGCACTTACAACCCAGTGAGTTGCGGTGCGCTGGTAGCCAAGCGGTTGTGTTTGGAAGAATACCCATGCTGTGAGGTTGTCGCGAAAACGTTCTTGCTCTGCTTCATCTAGTTGTGGTGCCTCAGGCTGTTCATAGGAATAAACAGTACCAGCATCCTGGCGGCGCGCCTCATAGGCACGTATACCAGTTGGCTGCATGCGCCCCTGCGCGAGCAACTCAGCAACTCGGTTAAGGTTGACCGCACTCCAGATACCGCGCGGCTTACGTGGGGTGAAGCGGATGTGATAGCGATTCTCATCGATTGATTTACGCAACCCATCGATCCACCCATAACATAGCGCCTCATCCACCGATTCAGGCCATGTGATGCTTGGCGTGCCCGAGCCTTTTTTGTAGTAGCCGACCCAAAGCTCCAGGCTGGTTGTGTGGTGTTCCGCTAGCCAATCGCGCAAGGCTGCAGGTGTGTCGAAGAAGATCGTGGTCATTGGCACATGGTATTCTATCAATGGTTACTATTTATTCGGAGCAATCGCACGTAGTTGTGGCAATAGTGCAGGAATATCATTGGAGATAATACTCCATAGTGTGTCGTTATCAATTCCGAGGTACCCATGTATGAGACGATTACGAGTTGCGATAATGAGCCTCCACGGAATTTGAGGGTGCAAGATACGTATGCTTTCGGGAATGTGTGTTGCAGCCTCTCCAATCAGTTCAAGGTTTCGGATTGTCGCGTCGTATACCAACCCACTCGTGACAAAGCTTGCTTGGGTAAGTCCATCGGTATAGTTGATCACCCGCTCAGAAAAATCAATCATATCATTTATGTAGAATCGCCATTCACGATGCGGTGTATTAGACATCAATTGCCTCCCGCTCAATGAAAGGGCGCAATTCTTCACGAAGTGCTTTTTCAGTCACAAGATCGACTGGATGTCCAAATAAATCTTCAAGGTAAAACTGAACACCAAAGTAGCGTTCGGATGTCGCTGGCCCATTAAAGGCAACGAGAATATCAATATCACTCCCAGTTCGTGTAGCATTTCGCGCTGTGGAGCCGAAGAGTGCCAGCCGTGTTACATTGTAACGCTCGCTTAGTGTAGATTTACTCTGTGTAAGCAGCTCGAGCGCTTGGGTTCGATTCACGACTGCCTCCGTTCATTTAAATCAATTGATGTGAATGATTTGGTGAGCTATTACGTTCTATTGTACCATGCAGAAATTGTTATAGCTGGTCGTTCCATCGCCCCAGCGTTCCAGCGTTCCAACGTTCTACTACATCCGATATACGTCCAGAGCACTTAGCACTACAGGCCCACCCTCGGCAAATAACTCGAGCCCCACGCTACCTTCGCTGGGGAAAACCTGATCTGTCAGGGTTAGAATCCCATCGTTGGCGAAGACCTCAACGGAAGAGTGGTCGATGAAGATGCGGAGGCGAATGCGGCCATCAATCGGTGCAAGATCTACAACATGGCGGCGGGCAAACGCTGGGTGGAAGCTCGAATCACCTGAATGTGTGCGATCTACATACAATTGGCCTGTATGGATAGAATAGCCAATCGTGGTGTATTCGGTAGCACCCACGAATACCCGTAGGCCGAAATCGTGAGTATCAGTGCCGATCTCAAATTCGGCATTGATCTCGGCAGTATCGAGGGCTACTTCGGCCAGGAGATTGGTGCCTGGTATAACTAGTTGACTCGGCCAGAACCAGTTGTCGCTGCGCAGTTGCTCTAGTTCGGGGATAGGCTGCTGGCGAATGCGGATGCCCGCTTCAGTGCACGCCAATGATACCATACGTGGGATGCTAAAGGCGCCGCGCCATGTGGTGGCCGGTGTTTTATTGGCGTACTGCCAGTTATTGAGCCAACCAACCCAAATCCGGCGGCCATTTGGTTCATCGCTCCAGGATTGTGCCGCATAGAAATCGGCCCCAAAATCGGCCCAGAGTGTGGTTTCGGGCGGGTTTTCAGAATGGAATGTTGCGCCATCGAATTCGCCGATAAAGTATGGCGATCCAGATCCACCGGCTGGGCCACCATCGCCAATACCTAAGCTCAGCACCCAACGTGTTTCTGTGGTTCCCTCAATTGGCAGCTTGAAGAGATCGGGTGTCTCCCATACTCCTGCATGAGCGCCATAGTTTACGCCAAATTCACCACTGAGCTGCCAATCCTTTAGATTAGGCGAGGTATAGAATTGCACACGATCACCTGCTGCAAGTGACATAACCCAATGGCCGCCATGTTCGTCATCCCAGAACACCTTCGGGTCGCGGAAATGAGGGAAACCAGGCGGTGGCTCCAGCACTGGATTATTGGCATATGGTATCCAGGTGCTGCCAGAATCCACACTATAGGCTAGGCTCTGACGCTGAACGCCTTCTTGGTGGTGGGTGAAGATCGCTACTAGTGCTGCTTCGCCAAAACCGGCGCTATTGTGCCAATCGACAATCGCACATCCCGAGAAGATCATGCCGTGTTGATCGGGGGAGAGTGCAATCGGCTGGTGCTGCCAATCTACCAGATCGCGGCTGGTGGCATGGCCCCAGTGCATTGGCCCCCAGATTGTGCTTTCGGGGTGATGCTGGTAGAACAGATGATATTCACCATTGGCATACACCAGACCGTTTGGGTCGTTCAGCCACATGCTGGGCGGCGTAAAATGGTAGTGTGGGCGATTGGATTCGTGAGATGACATATGATTCTCTTCAGTGTGTTGGGATGGAAGATTGAGAATAATGATACGTTAGCTTTTGCTTCCTGTCGAGGCGATATATTCTACGAGATTTGCCACGAAATAACCCTCAGAATCAGCCACCTCCAAAATGTACGTTATACTAACGAATATGCCAACTATTGATGAATTAATCATGGCGCTAAATGCGCCCGATGAACGGAACCGTAGGCGTGCTGGTGATGAACTGGCTGCGTATGGTGATGACGCGATTCCTGCCCTGGTTGCGGCGCTGCGGCATAACACCGCACGTGTGCGTCAATCGGCCTCCTTCCTGCTTGGCCGCGTAGGGGGAGTAGCGCAGGCAGCGGCACTAGCTACAGCGCTTGGCGATGAAGATCCCAAGGTGCGTAAGAATGCTGCGGTAGCACTTGGCCGCCTGGGTGGGCCGGAACAGGCTGAGGCATTGGTTGCTGCATTGGCGCATGAGCCCTTTAGCTATGTGCGTGCCTCGCTTGCGCTTGCGCTTGGTGCAACCGGTGGGCAAGCGGCACATACCACGCTTGCTGCGATTGTGCCCGAGACAGATGAGGAGCGTGAGGCGCTGCGTAAGGCACTCGATCGCACTGCACCACTCCGGCCAACTGCGGTATGGGTGGTGGGCGGGTGGCGCCCAAAGTCGCTACTCGAATGCCCACCTGGCTTGGAGCGGATTGCTGCCGATGAGGTGTATGCTGCTGGCCATCCACGGCCACAGCGTGGTGGTGAGGGGTTACTACGGCTTGCGCCCGAAGTATTACCCGATGATCTACGTGCGCAATTACGTTGCTCATTTGGGCCGTTGCTCACTGCTGGGAGCGCTCCACCACTCGCCCTTGATGATCCATATGCATGTGGAGTAGCTGTCTCACGTTTGGTTGCTTCGAGTATAACGCTGCAGCGCTGGCGCGAATGGGTTGCCGCCGATGGCGATGAGCTGCGGATTCGCCTCGCTTTTGGGCCACGTACACGTGCTGAAGTGGCGCGCGCGGTGTTGGATGCCGTGCGTACCGCATGTGCTCCGTTTGGGATCATTGATAGCCCATCGCGCTATGATGCTGAGCTAGTTATTGAGAGCGATCAGCATGGGACGCATCTGTTTGTTCGTCCCTCGTTTGCCAATGATGAGCGCTTTGCATATCGCCTTGGTGATGTGCCTGCTGCAGTTGATCCGGTAATTGCGGCTGGGTTGGCACGCATTGTACGTACCCAACCAGAAGGGCATAGTCCACTGGTGTTTGATCCAACCTGTGGTAGTGGTACGCTGTTAATCGAGCGGGCTATTCTGGGTGGAACCGAGCGATTGCAAGGGTTAGATATCCTACAGGATGCTGTGACGATTGCAGAGGCCAATGTTGTGGCAGCCGGTATGGAGCATATCATCAAAATCCGCCGCGGCGATGCCATGCAGCAGCGCTCCTGGCCACAGTGCGATGAGGTGTTGGCAAACTTGCCATTTGGGTTGCGAACACAGATGTTTGAACGCGATATTCCACAATTGTATGCGGCGGTTGCCCGGCATGTTGCCCATGCATTGCGCCCCGGTGGCCGCGCGCTCTTCTATACCGCACGGCCAGATTTGATTGACGACGCACTTAATGCTGTCGATGGCCTGTTGCCCGGTGAACGCATGCGGATTCTGGCAGGTGGCATTATGGTGACAGCAGTGGTAGCGATTCGCGAAACGTGAGTGCAGTGGTGTAATCAACGTATATTGAACTACAGAGGGCACTGAGGCACAGAGGTATAAATTAGGGTCGGATTCTATTCGGACTCAGTGTCTCTGTGCCTCTGTGGTGAATGGCCCAAGGTGAAGGGATACAAGCAATGAGGCCTGCTGCATGTTTGATTTAACAACCCTTGGCGAGATCATGTTGCGATTGAGTGTTTCAGCTGGGACACGCCTAGAGTCAGCTGGAACACTAGCGGCCTACCCTGGTGGTGCGGAAGCGAATGTGGCGGCGGCCTTTGCGCGCCTAGGTAATCGTTGTGCTTGGCTTGGCGCACTCCCCAGCAACCCGCTAGGCCAGTTGGTAGCAAACAGTCTACGCGTAGCTGGAGTTGATTTGCGCGGCGTCCATTGGGAAGCAACCGGGCGTCTTGGCACCTATTATGTTGAATTTGCGGCTCCACCACGCTCGATCCAGGTTGTGTATGATCGGGCCGATTCGTGTGCAGCTCGTATGCAGCCTGCTGATGTCGATTGGGATATTCTGCTCGATACGCGCTTATTCCATATTACTGGCATTACACCTGCTGTCTCGCCCAGTTGCCATGCAATTACACAGGAAGCCATCAGCCGAGCACGCCGCGCTGGAGTTGCATTCAGCCTAGATATTAATTATCGCGGGCGGCTTTGGACAACCGCAGAGGCGGCGGCAACACTACGTCCGCTAGCGGAAGGAGCCGCGCTCCTGTTTTGTAGTAGCGGTGATGCCGGGCGTGTGTTTGGGATTTATGGTTCGCCAGAGGAAGTTGTGCGGGGCCTGGTTGCGGCAACTGGTGCGCAGCGGATTGTAACAACACTTGGCGCGGATGGGGCAATTGCCTGGGATGGAAGCCAAATTGTGCGTGCTGGTGCACTACCCGTTACAATCTTGGATCGGCTCGGAGCTGGTGATGCACTGGCTGCTGGGGTCATTCATGGGTTCTTACAAGCACCAATGGATCTCAGCCGCGCATTGCGCTATGGGGTGGTATTGGCTGCACTTGCCCTTAGCCAGCATGGCGATATGCTTATAACAACGCCTACTGAAGTTGAGCAACTGATGATAGCAGCAGGTGAGATGATTGTACGCTAGTGGGCCTTGTGTCAGCATCAACACCGCGACTCATTCGCGCCCACAGGCGAGCATTATTTCAATCAGGTGCTGGCCGTGATTAATGAGATCTGAAAATGGGATACGCTCATTGGCTGCAAAGGTTGCTGAATCAGGGCGAGCGAAGCCAATCGTCGCAGTTGGTGCACCAAACGCCTGATTAAACAGCGCCAATGGTTGGGTAAATGGGCCACGCGGCAGAATAGTAAGTGCGCTGCCAAAAACCGGGTTACCTGCTTCGCTTGCAAGCCCGACAAAGCGGTCGTCTAAGCTAGTTGCTGCACCAGGGTAGCCACCTGGTAGGCGCTCAAGCTGAATATCAGCCAGGCCCTTTTCGGCAAGGTGGCTATAGAGCAGATCAAAAACTGCCTGTGGGTATTGGCGCGGCACAAGTTGGAAGTCGATACGCGCATTTGCCGCAGTTGGGATGAGCGCCAAATCGCTTACAGGTTCAGCGGTAATTGCGGTAATGTTGCAGGTGGGTAAGGTTGCTTCAGCCTGCACAATTGCAGCGTCGTTCATGGCGAACAAGAATTGCGGCAAATCCCAGGCCAAAGTGCGGGCTTCTTCATCGAATGTAACTGCCCGTAGTGCTTTGCTCTCACCACGACCTGGACCATCGATCGTATCATAGAAGCCATTGATCAGGATTTCCTCCTGATCGCTTTTGATCTGCGTCAGCGCCCACAATAACCGCCAGAGTGGGTTAGGTACACTCGCTGCTAATCCAGCCGGAAGCGGCATTCCTGCACCGGTTGCCCGCAGCCGCACCTGTAAGAGACCCTTGGTTCCGGCGTAACAGCATGGCCGCCCAAGCGAATCACGGTCACCACCAGTTGCCAGTACTGCATCTGCACGTAACAATTCGCGCTGTTCTGCGAGGGTTGTTGCGATATGTGGGCTTCCGGCGTTGCCATCGCCTTCGGCAATAACGACAATCCCACATGGGAGATCGCCATCGCTCTCGATCAGGGTTGCCAATGCGTGGAGATGGGCGATGAGTGGCCCTTTACCTGCCGCAACGCCACGGCCAAACAGCGCCTGTTCGCGCTCGGCAATCTGAAATGGGTCATGGTTCCAGGAACGCCAGGCGCCAGGTGGGGCTACATCATAATGATGGTACAGTAACAGTGTGAATGGCGAACGCCCAGAACGCCGCCCGACGACAATCGGCGCGCCTGGAGTCGTGAGTGTTTCGACATGTAATCCGGAGTTACGCATGCGAGCCGCGACACGCGCCGCAACAGCAATAAGATCCTCGGTATTGCCGGGGCTGCCAGGAAGGCCAACGAGTTGGTCAAGATGGCTTATTAGGTGGTCGCTTGAGATCAGAGCCGACTCAGTCACGGCGCACTCCGCTATGGTAGTTCATTCATTATAGCACAGCGCTCATGCGATTGATAGAGCTATGCGTTGGACAAAATGAGTAGCTCTTGGTAGACTCAAAGCCTGTTATGGGAGATATATTCATGCATGTCTACTATCTGAAATCCGCTTTGAGTGTCTGTACACTGGCACTACTTCTCGTTTCTTGTGAAGTTGAGGGCGGTGTACGAACACCAACACCATCGAATTCATCCGATGCACCATCAGCAGCAACAACTCATATTGGTCCAACCAATATGACCGTTGCAACCGCTGTTGCTGCCCGCCGCGATACATGGTTTGTTGGTTTACTCGAACAACCAGCCGATTTGTATCCTTATGCGCTAAATGCAGGTACCCGCCGGACACTTGCGCCAATTAGTGAATTGCTCTTTCCATCGCCAGTATTGGCATATAACTTTAACTATACAACCACAGGAACCCTGGAGCGCATTCCGTCGTTAGAAAATGGCGATGCTCAGCTCAAAAAAGCGGATGTATACCTGGATGCAGCAGGTAATATCACAACCACTGTCACCGCAACAATTACCCAAGTGAACCAATTGGAAGTAACATTCCATTGGAACACAAAGCTGACGTGGTCGGATGGTGTTCCTGTGACTGCTGCGGATTCAGTTTTTGCCTATGAACTGGCACAGGCCGCATCGCCAGGGGATGATGCAAGCGCCTTGCTGGATCAAATCGCTACATATGAGGCGCTAGACGAACATACCACTCGTGCGACGCTTAAACCAGATTTGACTGGGCCTACCTACTTCCTCAGCTACTGGTTGCCCCTGCCACGCCATCTATTGAAGGACACGGATCCACAAAAGATACGTGAAAGTCCATTCGCCAAGCGCCCAATTGGCTATGGGCCATATATGATTGATGAGATTGTGCCGGGTGAGATCCATATGGTGGCGAACCCTCACTATTCAGGCCCGCCACCAGCGGCCTTGCACCTGACGATTGCGTTCTTACGCGATATTGATGCGATCCGCGCCAATCTCGCCAATGGCAATCTTGATCTTGCAAGTACCGATCGGGTGACGCCGGATCAAATGGCAGCATTGAATCGCGTTGCCGCTGAGGGTTCAACCGTTACCTATGTTGCTAACCCGATATGGGAACATATTGATTTCAATTTGGATGTGCCAACGCTACAGGATATTCGGGTGCGGCGAGCGATTGCGTTTGGTACAAATCGCCAGCAGATGGCAGACGAATTGTATGGTGGGCGGGCACCAATCATCGAGAGTTGGATTTTGCCGGGCCAAGCCGAAACAGCACCGCTTAACCAAATCACTCGCTATCAGTATGATCCAGCACAGGCACGTAAGCTGCTTGAAGAGGCAGGCTACACAACAATTGGCCCCGACGGTATCCGTTCTTCTGCGGAAATAACGCTTACGTTACAACTGTTCACCTCGGAAGGGCCAATACGCCAACGCATTGCTGAGCTCTTCCAGAAGGATATGCATGCGATTGGTATTGGTATCGAGATTATTCCACTCAGTACGAGCGAGCTATTTTCGCCAGATGGGCCGCTCTTCCAACGCCAGTTTGAGCTGGCACTGTATGCCTGGATCGCATCACCAGATCCAGGAGGCCTTCAGTTGTGGAGCTGCCGCTCAGTTCCAAGTGAGGCCAATGGCTGGACAGGCGATAACTACGCCGGTTGGTGCTTTCGCGATGCCGATAGGGCTATTCGTGAGGCAACTACAACCCTCGACCCAGCTAAACGACAGGCGGCCTACCTTACCCAGCAGCAACTCTGGACACAGGAGAGCCCAGCGATCCCGCTCTTCCAGCGAGTTAGTGTGGTGATCAGTACTACTGGAATTGATGGCCTGCACCCGGATGCACTTGCGCCAGTAACCTGGAATGCCGCCACATGGCACCGGAAATAATGGCGACACCAGTTACCTGACCACCAGTGGCAATATAGTTGTATAGCTGTGAATATTTGAGACAACCAACGCAAAATCCTGATCCAGCGGGCCACCCTGGTTGGGAATTCCATCACCAGTAAGATTGGTGGCCGTTATACTTATAACGATTGCAGTACCAGCAGGCAAACCGGCTGGAAGTATGATGCTTTCGACATTGTTTTGTGCATCCGAAGCACCACTTGCGATAGAATAGGCACCGCTAAAGACATTTCCAAGATAGGTAATGCCGCCAATCGTGGCGCGTAAATCGAGGTTATTGACATAAGCGGCTCCGATTGTTGTGCCAGGTGCGTCGGTCCAAGCGAGGGTGATTCGTAGTGGTTGGGTTGGATCGACGATGCTGCCAACAAAGATACACTGTTGACCAGAGGCGCTAAAGGTATTGACTGGCTCCTGATCGCGTAGTAGACGTGGGGTGGCATCAAATGTTCGCCCTAGATCCAGTAACCCCATTCCCTGGCTGAACGATGGCAGTGTGTCGTTAGCATCAGTGCCTGTTAAATAGCGTGCGTTATTCATCAGGATCGCCTTTGTCATGGCTGGGCTCGGCGGACGCAGCCTGTGGTTGATAAAATCCTGGCGCAGTAGCGCCGCCGCACCTGCTACAGCGGGCGCAGAATGGCTCGTACCAGATGAGGCACTATACCATTGTTGCCCCGATGGGAAGAAACTCTCACCCAGGCCGCCACAGATTCCTGAGCCATTAAAGCTACTTGAGCCGTTCGCAGACGGGTTTGGGTCTTGCCATACACCACCAGTAATATGCGTGCCGGGAGCGACAAGATCTGGTTTTACACGACCATCGGTTGTTGGCCCGCGTGAAGAAAAGCTAGCCATGTCATTCAGGCTATCGGCGTCACTGTCAGGGTGATTGCAGCGATCCGATCCCCCAATCGCACGCACTCCCTCTGAAGCACCAACTGTCATAACATTCTTAGCCGTACCAGGTGAACCAAGTGAGCGACTGAATGGCCCATAGTTGCCTGCCGAGAAGATCGTTACCATTTCCTGGTTGCCTGGAAGGGCAACAATCGCATTACTGGGTTGAGCATCACGCACGAGCGCATCGTAGCGCTGTGCATCGGCAGTATAGATCCCACTACTTGCGCTGCCCCAACTGTTACTACTAATCCGTGCGCCATCCTGGTAGGCGAGCGACATCAGATCTTCAAAATCGGGGTTGGTGTAATCATTACTTGCGCCATTATCGAAGATCACCGAAGCGCCCACCCGCACAAATGGCGCGACCCCTAACCCATAACGGAACCCATTTGCGTCGGCATGCGGAAATGCATTATAGGGTGGCCCACTTGGGACATCACCAGCGATAATATGCGCATTAAGTGTGCCATGGCCATCAAGCCCTTCGAGTGTGCTGGTTGGCCCGGTTGGGGTTCCGATCAGCCGACTATAGGCTACCCTGCTGGTGGAACCAATAATGCCATTGGGATAGAGTGCAAAATGATTGGGGAGTGTCGTGCCATTATCAATGCCACTATCGGCAACATCGACAACAAACCCAGATGTGTCGAACTGAGCCTGTGTAAAGCCTTTTGATGCCAGCCAAGCCAGATAATCACCAGGGTTGGGGCTATTCCCACTGATATTGCCAGCCACAATCTGATCCTGCGATTCATCGTGGCGCTCAGGTGTTTCGTAAGGCTGGATCGAAATAACATCAGGCCGTGAAGCAACCTTACTCAGTGTGCCAGCTGGCAATTCCACTTCAAGATTAATGTATTGTTGCGCATGCTGTAGCTTATTGCTATCTGTGATTCCTAATAGTGCGAATGTCGCCGCATTGGCTGGTGGGTCGTCAATCAGTTGAATAATGACATGTGAGGTCTGGTTGTTTTGGAGTGTTGGAAAGATTCGATCCTGGCCGCGAAACGGCCCATACCATTGGATGTAGGGTTCGCTTGTGGCTAGTTGTGCGAGGCGGGCTAATTGCTCCGATGTGCCATATACCAGATACGCGCTCTGTGGAACTGGCCCGATGATCTGAACACCGGTCTGTTGGAGTGCTGCATACCATTCGGGCTGAATCGCCCCGGCAAATTGGATAAGCCACATCCTGCGTCCTACGAAAGCTCCCGGTGGCGTTTCGGCGCGTTGTATTTGCGGGTTGCTGGTGTCTATGATGCCTGCGTTGAGCAGGATGAAGTGTGAGGTGTTTGGATGATTCACAGCTGGCAGTGCCACACTCTCTGGTGCAGCCACAAGCAAGAGAAAGAACATGACCCCATAATAGATCAACCGGCGGGTATGAGGTTGTGCGATTTGCCTGGGAATCAATACAATACCACCTGGTTTATCGGTTTTCATTTAGGCGCATTCCTGCTATCATGATGATCCGAGCAACCTGCTTGAGTCAACGTTCAACACCCACACCGATCCATACCGCAGCACTATACCATGGTAGCATGCGTTTTGAGCAGGAAAGGAATAGGTGAGCGATCATATGTCTCAGCAAAGGCATGCATGGAAACGCATGACGAAAGGAGCAAGATGATGACAGCACGATTGTCTCGCCGGGCAATGTTACAGCTGATAGCCTTTGGTACCCTGAGTAGCGCTTTAGGCGCATGTACGCAGCAGCCAGCAGCCAGTACACAATCTGCATCCACCCAGCAACCGAACCAGCAACCGAGCGATGTAATAGTTCCAACACAAGCACCTGTTGCTCTGCCAACAGCCGTTCCCGAAGCTGCCACAACCATAGCAGAACCAGTAGTCGTAGCACAGCCAACAGAGCTGCCTGCAGCGGTTCCACAAGCAATAGCAGCAGTGGCACCTAATGTGCTGGTGGATACGATCGCCGTAAGTGTAAGCCAATTCCTAGGCATCCTGGATGAGAATCAGCGTGCGAAAGCCAGCTATGCCTTCGAAGATAGCGAGCGCATGCGCTGGCATTGGACAACACCACAGGGCTTTCCTCGCAATGGATTGCCACTCAATGCGCTGCAACCAAATCAGCGTGATGCGGCCTTTGCGCTCTTACAGGCGAGTGTTTCTGCGGTTGGGTACCAGAAGGCGATTGATATCATCTCACTCCAACGCGATCTTGGGAATGATCCAGACGCCTACTATGTGACGATATTTGGTACGCCGGGTTCAAGTGCGCCTTGGGGCTGGCGCTGGGAAGGGCATCATCT
>JANLSE010000013.1:0-5357 GCA_031362265.1 Roseiflexaceae bacterium | reverse complement strand
CACACGATCCTGGCCCTTCAGCAACCTTGCCAACTGTATTCAGGATCAAGGCCGTATCGTAACCATCGATCTTTGCTTCGGCCATCGCAAGGTTCGAGTTACGATAATTCGCAATATTCTTCACCCGTGGTGGCATAACATTATCGGAGATACGCGTATACGAAGAAACACATGCACTGCGTACCCAACCTTTGCCAAGATGTGAAGAATTTGGCCGTGCTGTGATCGAAATATCAACCGGCTGTGGCTCTGCGCTGGTGCTGCTCTCGAAGTTGCCGCCACCGTGTGGATAACAATAGGGGAAAATATATGTGTCGCTCTTCACATGCAGTGCCCGAACAAGCTCCAGCGTTGCTGCTGTCAATTCGGCCACAGTATAGGGCGATGCCTGCCGCATCAGTTTCTGCGAGCGTAGCAACCGCCGCAAATGCGCATCCAGCTGCCATATATATAACTCACCTGCATCTTCGTTCCAGTACGACATGATCCCTTCAAAAATTGCGGTCACCCCACTCCAAAAAGTGCTGGCCAGATGCACTGTAGCACTTTCCCATGGGACAAGCTTGCCATTCCACCATAGGTAGGCTGGCATACTCTTATCGAAATCCGGGGCGAACGTCTGATGGTTACTTGCTTGAGTCATTGTTGCTTCCTCACTCCTTTATAAGATCTTATTCCGTAAGTCTTCATTGTGTAGTTCTACAATTACGATCCTACCCGAAATCGCAACTGCTCTCCCAATAATTGAAACTGTTCAATCCAGCGGCGTGCACGCGAATCGCCACGCTGCGCACGCGACTGCATCTCAGGCATAGTCTGTGCATGCACATCATAGTATACATTCTGAGCAGCCCAGATATTAACGTCGAATGGGAGTGTTCGACTCACCGCTGCTGCATGCGCGAACCGCTGAAGCCGTCGCTGATCGGTCGGGGCTTCTGCAAAGGTAAACGCCAACCGATCAAGGGTGCGACGCATTGCCAATGCTGCCTCGCTTGTTGTGAACTGTACCCCAGCCTGGCGCGCTTCCTCGATCAGTGCAGCAATCACTTCGGCATGCGGCTCATCAACCTCGACAGCACGCCGTAGCGCTGCGCTCAAGGTAAATACCGCCGCCACCTGAAATTCAGCTGGTAATGGCACACCAACATCGGCCAGAAAGCGCATCAACGAAACATGCTGTGTATACAGATCGTGATAGGCCTCCTCCACTTCGGCAAGTGTACCAACCATAAGCGCTGCTAAGATTGTCCGTTGTTGATCACGAAACACTGATCGTAATGAATATTCCAGCCGGCCATAATACTCACTCAATAAGTGAATTACATCAGCAAGATCCGCACGTTGGAAGGCCGCAATACCAGCACGCACCAGAGTATCGAAACGTGCATCATCGCCATTAGGCCGCACCCCTCCTAGGAGTGTCTGTGCTCCGAGATGGAGCGCACCATAGGTGAGGCTCAATTGCTCACCTGTAATCTGGGATGTAACTATCAGCTTCCCTAGCACCAGGCGTGTTCGCCCTGAGACAAGCAAACGCTGGTCACGTTGCTCAACACGGTAGCAATACAAGGCATTCCGCCCAGCCTGGCCATCAAATAACGAAGTCAGTGCATAGTGCGCTGCAACATGCACCATGTCGATCACCACTGGGCGTACCTGGCGCTCATAAATCAACGCCCCATTATGCTGTTCAACCAAATTGCTGGGAGCCTTCGCCAAATGCAGTAACAGTGTTGGTTCAAAATCCACACCAAACAATTGCTGCGCTAGTTGAATCACGCGCCCTGCATATTGAAGCACCTGTACGGTCTCAATCCCGGAGATTTCACTAAAGAACCAGCCACAGCTTGTAAACATCATGAGTGAGTAACGTTGGAGTTCCATTAAGCGTAGCGCAAGGACTCGATCAACCTTCTTACCAGCAACCGTATGGCGTGCAAGAAAGCCCTCAATTGAATCGTTTGATCGATCAATCACAACGCGTATATATTCATCACGCGCTGCCCATGGATCATGGAAGACCTGTGCAGCAACCTGAGCAAACGCTGTCGCGGTCTCATCGCGCAACCACTCAAGCGCCGAACGCAATGGCGCTCGCCAGGCTTGGTTCCATCCCACCTGGCTGCTGCTATTACAGCCGCAATCACTGCGCCAACGCTCAACCCCATGGAAACAACTCCACGAGGTCTGCTCCGCAATTTGCACCTCATACTCGGGAGGCTGCAGGGCTAAGAACTCAGCATAATTCGTCAAACGTGCCAGGCTGTGGGTTTCGATATGCTGGAGGGCATAGGCTAGCGCCATCTCACCGAATCGATGATGATGGCCGTAGGTCTCACCATCGGTTGCAATATGCACAAGCTGCGGCGTTTTGCTCTCGCTAAATGCACCAATTAATCGGTCAACCAGATCCTCGCCGCGATGTAGCAGCCGTTCAAAAGCGACTGCCCGTGAGACAGTGCCATCATAAAAGTAGAGTGCGATCGACTGGCCTGATGGCAGCTTTTGTAGGTATACGCGTGTCGTATCGATCTGGCCATCATGCGCATCTGTCCATTCCTGTGTGCCAAGTTTGCGGATGCAACGCGCCTGATAAGGGGCTAACACAGCAAACTTGAGCCCCTCAGCAGCGAGAAGCTCAAGCGTTTCAAGGTCAACAGCTGCTTCGGGTAGCCACATCCCTTCCGGGTCGCGGCCAAAGCGCTGGCGAAAATCGGCAACCCCCCAGCGAATCTCGGTTTTCTTATCGCGGCTGTTTGCCAATGGTAGAATCGAGTGATGGTAGGCTTGTGCCATTGCTGAACCATGCCCACCAAAGCGCTCTTGGCTCTCGCGATCTGCATCCAGCACTTTCTGATACACAGTTGGTGCGGCGTGCTCCATCCAACTCAACAGTGTTGGCCCAATATTAAAGCTGATGCGCGCATAGTTATTGACGATCTGCGCGATTCGCCCTTGGTCGTCCAATATGCGTGCAGATGCATTACTTGCATAGCACTCAGCGGTGATTCGCTCATTCCAATCATGAAACGGAGCCGCTGAGTCTTGGGTTTCAACTGCTTCTAGCCAAGCGCTCTCACGTGGTGGCTGGTAGAAATGGCCATGGATACAAATATAGCGATTCAATCATCGCCCCTGAAGAATACAATCGCTAGTGGCGGCAATGTGAGCACAACTGAATGCCTGCGCCCCGAGCATTCAATATCATCAGCCTCAACATGGCCTAGATTGCCAATCCCGCCACCACCATACTCTGTAGCATCACTATTCAATACTTCACGCCACTGCCCACCTTGTGGTACACCGATCCGATAGGAATAGCGTGGTACTGGTGTGAAGTTACAGGCAATCAGTATGACCTCGCCATCTTTGCCTTTGCGAATCAGACTAATGATACTCTGATCGGCATCATTACAGTCGATCCACTCGAAGCCATCCCAGCTAAAATCAAGTTGATGCAGCGCAGGTTCAGCACGATAGAGTTTATTCGCATCAGCAACAAAGCGTTGAATACCGGCATTCAATGGATTCTTCAATAAATGCCAATCCAGGCTGCGATCATGCGACCATTCGCCCCACTGGCCGATCTCACCACCCATAAACAGCAATTTCTTGCCGGGCTGGGCTGTCATATAACCAAGTAATAGGCGTAAGTTCGCGAACTTCTGCCAATCATCACCTGGCATCTTTGTAAGGAGCGAGCCCTTGAGATGTACCACCTCATCATGCGAGAGTGCCAACACAAAATTTTCCTGGAATGCATATAACATACGGAAGGTGAGCCGATCATGCCGATATTTACGGAAGACTGGATCCATCTTCATGTATTCGAGCATATCGTGCATCCAGCCCATATCCCATTTCATACCAAAACCAAGCCCACCAAGGTATGTTGGCCGCGAAACCATCGGCCAGGCGGTGCTCTCCTCGGCAATCAGCTGCACATCGGGGTAGCGCTCATAAATCAATTCATTAATGCGCCGCAGGAAACTAATCGCTTCCAGGTTCTCACGACCGCCATATTGATTTGGAATCCACTCGCCAGCCTTACGCGAAAAGTCCAGGTAGAGCATCGAAGCTACCGCATCCACCCGAAAACCATCAACATGGTACTTCTCAAGCCAGATAAAAGCGCTACTCATAAGGAAGCTACGCACCTCGTGGCGGCTATAGTTAAAGACCAAGCTACCCCAATCTGGCTGGAGTCCCTGGCGCGGATCGGCATGCTCATACAAATGTGTGCCATCAAATTCACTCAACGCAAAGGAATCGGTCGGGAAATGCGAGGGAACCCAATCGAGAATCACACCAATCCCATGTTGATGGAGTGTATCAATCAGAAACATAAAATCTTGTGGTGTGCCATAGCGGCTGGTAGGCGCGAAGAACCCAGTCGCGTGATAGCCCCAAGATGGGTAGTAAGGATGTTCCATAATCGGCAGAAATTCGACATGGGTATAGCCCATCTTGACAATATACTCAGCCAATTTTGGCCCCAACTCACGATAGCTCAATGAGCGATTGCCATCTTCCGGTTTATGCATCCACGAACCAATATGCATCTCATAGATCACCATTGGTGCATCGGCAGCATTATGCTTCGCACGCGTGGTCATCCATTCGGCATCACCCCATTCATAGCCGAGATCCCACACGATTGAGGCCGTTTGGGGTGCCAATTCATAATAGGCCGCATACGGGTCGGTCTTGTCGAACCCGGGGCCGCCCTGCCGTGAGGCAATATGGTATTTGTAATGGTGGCCTTGAGTAACACCGGCAACGAAACCCTCCCAGATACCAGAAGAGCCGACTGCTTGCAACGGATTAGCGGCCTGACTCCAACCATTAAAATCGCCAATCACCGCCACATATGAAGCATTCGGTGCCCAGACGCCAAAAACAGCGCCACCCTCGACAAGATGTGCGCCGAGTTTTTCATACAGACCCGTATGCGAACCTTCATTGAACAGGTATAAATCCTGCTCGCTCAGCAGTGTACGAATTGGTTGCTCGCTCATAAGAAACTCCTTTAGGTGTGGAAACCCAGGAGCTTGAGCCCTGGGAAGAAACACCCCGCTTTAGCTATAGTGAGTTTGGCGCGTCCTATTGCGTTAAACTACGCTTTATGGTATACTACGCACAGATGTGCTTAGGCACTCTGACGGTACAGCAGAGCATACGGTTCGCACGTTTACAACTGAGGCTTGGAGGTTCAAGCGAGTAATCCTTTGCTTGGTAAAAGGTTCAAGGTATGTACCAATCGCTGCCATAACTTCGTGCGAAGCAGTAAGGGCCGTTGTCAATCGGCCTATGGTGTCGGCTTCGGTCACGGTGTCGAAGAAGCCAGGCGCAAG
>JANLSE010000685.1:0-14180 GCA_031362265.1 Roseiflexaceae bacterium | reverse complement strand
CCGCTGGCAGCATCCCGAGCATGGGCTGCTTCTCCCTGCCCGCTTCCTTTCGATCGCAGAAGAGATGGGCCTGATAAGTACCATGAGTTGGTGGATTCTGGAAAAAGCATGCACCCAATTATACATATGGCAGAATGAACTCCCAAATGCCGAGATCATGTGGGTGAGTGTAAACCTTTCGGCGAAGCAACTGAGCGAACCAAACCTTGTTGCACGAATTCGAACTATATTAACAAAGGTTGGGCTTGCTCCCCAATCATTGAAACTTGAGATCACCGAACACGCACTTATCGAATATGGCGATGCAACAATGCAGGCGCTTAACCAGCTACACGAGCTTGGTGTTCAGCTGTGTATCGATGACTTTGGAATCGGATATTCTTCATTGAGCTACCTTCAACGCTTTCCAATCGACATTCTTAAGATTGATCGCTCGTTTATCAGCCAAATAGGCGAGCCAGGCAAACGTAATGAGGTAGTGCAAACAATTATTGGCCTGGCCCAGACACTTGGGATGCGCGCGGTTGCTGAAGGCACCGAAACCCAAATGCAGGCCGATGTCCTTCGACTTCTAAGTTGCGATTTTGGCCAGGGCTGGCTCTTCTCAAAAGCGCTCGATCCAGCAGATCTTGAAGAAATGCTTCAAGTTAAAGCCTACTAGGTGCAGTAGCAATCGGGTGCTTTATGAAGGCTATGGTAATGATGCAGATACTGCCACATGTTATGGTTTCTCAACAGCATAATAATGTGACTGAATGCATCTGAGTATATGATTTTCACTCGCTTTCCTCCGATGTATCAATCTTCCAACACATCACACTAGACTAAGGAGTCGAAATGTCGAGACAGCTGGGTGATCAGCATCCTCAATATACACTGACTGAGTTGGGCCAAGAGGCTGCCACACCATCAGGCTTGAACACCAATAGTTATTCATTGGTTGGCAATCAATCAGGCTCCGACACATTCGTCAATGGTTTGGCAACTTTCTCAATTGCCCTTCCAGTGAAGTTCATGCCTGCCCTTTCGCGTGTAGCGCACGAATTGTCCATTTCACTGCCAGATTTCTTGCTGGCTGCATTGACAATGTTTCTTGCTCGGTACACCGATCAGGAAGTTATTCATCTTGGTGTCGCCCATCCAGTGCAACATGATCAGGCCACCCAGGTAGCAAATATAGTGGCAACAATCGAAATCGATCTGGCGGATGCACCGCATCTATCAGCGGTTCTCGAACGGATCAAACCGTACCACGCAGCTATTTTTGAATCGCATATAGTTGAATCATCCAATGCCATAGATACTGATTCTGCACCTGTGATGCTCAGTTATCACTACCGCACTCTTGATCAGGTCGATCTTGTTACCTATCCTCGACGCCACTTCGATGGTCATCTAGTACTTCATATGGACGACCCACAAACGGGCCTCCAGTATAACTGGTCGTATTATCTTGGCCGCTTAGAAGCATCTACTATTGCGCGCATGCATGGGTATTTTGAGACGATGCTTGAACATCTGATCAAATTCCCAATGCAAACCATGGGTAATTTACCCCTACTCACAGCAACACAACAACAGCAGCTTCTGCTTGACTGGAACAATACTGCCATAGCATTTCCGGATACCGTGTGCATTCATGAGTTATTTGAAGCACAAGTGGAACGTCAGCCAGACGCCCCAGCGCTAACCTATGGCAATCTAACGCTCTCCTATCGCGAACTCAACGCTCGTTCCAACCAGTTGGCACATTACCTTCAGCGTTTGGGTGTCGGCCCAGAGACACTGGTTGGCATCTGTGTCGACCGCTCCTTCGAATTGGTTATTGCTGTGTTAGGTGTCCTCAAAGCTGGGGCCGCCTATGTGCCATTCGATCCTTCCTACCCACGTGAACGATTACGCTATATGATCAGCGACGCCCAAATGCCAGTGATTGTTTGCCACGGCTTGAATGATATCAAACATGAGTTAGCTGGTTTTGAGGTTGTTGGGCCTGAAGTAACATACACACCTACATTCGTTCATCTGGATGCGGATTGGCCCCAAATTGCCAAAGAGAATAACATAGCACCTGTACAACTGGCGACTGCCGATAATCTCGCCTATGTTATTTATACTTCGGGCTCAACTGGAAAACCCAAAGGTGTCCTCTTGCAGCATCGCGGGTTAGTGAATTTGGTGCTCGGCCAAATCACGGCATTTGCCATCACACCACGAAGCCGCGTGCTCCAGTTTGCTTCATTTAGCTTCGATGCGTCAGTGTCCGAAATCTTCACTACACTCGTTGCTGGAGCGCAATTGTTCCTTGCACAACGCGAAACACTCATTTCGCCAGAAGAATTACACGAATTCCTGCGTGTTCAAGCAATTTCTTGTGTCACATTGCCACCATCGCTCTTAACCCTGATGTCAGCAACTGATCTTCCTGCCCTTGAAACGCTTGTTTCGGCAGGTGAGAGTTGTTCGTGGGAAATTGCTAAACGCTGGATGCATGGGCGTCGATTTCTGAATGCATATGGGCCAACAGAAGCAACGGTTGGTCCAACTGTGCATGTCGTTGATCGCATTCTGCCTGGCACCTATAGTGTTCCTATTGGTCGACCATTGCCAAATGTTCAGATCTATATTCTGGATCGGTTTGGTGCCTTGGTACCAGATGGCATGCCAGGAGAGCTATATATTGGTGGGGATGGCCTAGCACGCGGCTACTTGGGTCGCCCTGATTTAACCGCGGAACGTTTTGTGACATGGCCGCATCAACAGCAACAACACTTGCTTGAATCTACCAATCTGAGTGGATATCCGATTCGCATCTATCGGACTGGCGATTTGGCGCGCTATTTACCAGATGGAACAATTGAATTTCTTGGGCGTATTGATCACCAGGTGAAGCTACGCGGTTTGCGCATTGAACTTGGCGAAATTGAAGCAACTCTTCGTGAACATCCTGCGGTGCAAGAAGCCGTTGTGCTTACAAGTGAGGATCGGCCAGATAATGTCCAGCTTGTAGCATACACAACCAGAGCCGAACAAAAGTTGATCGAGCTCTGGCCATCTGTTGCAGAATATTTTGTCTATGATGAGTTGCTCTATCACGCAATGACCCATGATGAGCGCCGTAACCAGAGCTATCGAGTTGCCCTCCAAAAAGCCGTCGAGGGGAAAGTTGTTTTAGATGTTGGAACTGGCCAAGATGCGATTTTGGCGCGTCTTGCGCTAGAGGCCGGAGCGCGAAAAGTCTATGCGATTGAACTGCTGGAAGAGTCCTTCATCCACGCTACGGCGACCCTCGAGCGGCTCGGGTTACAGGATCGGATTATCCTGATACATGGCGATGTTCGAACAATAACGCTTCCCGAACTAGTGGATGTGTGTGTTTCAGAAATTGTTGGTGCAATTGGCGGGAGCGAAGGCGCGAGCCTGATTCTCAATGATGCTTGGCGATTCCTGAAGCCCGATGGGGTGATGATCCCATCTAGGAGCACAACTCGTATTGCAGCAATCAGTCTACCAGATTCCATGATCGCTGAACCGAGTTTTACACCAACGAGTGGGCACTATGTTGAGCAGATTTTTACCCAGCGTGGCTACAAATTTGATCTACGACTCTGCTTGCGAAACACAAGCTACAACGATTTGATTTCAACAAGTGCGATCTTTGAGGATCTGGATTTCAGTGCAATCACAAACCCAGACTATGATCGCCAGGAAGTCTTAACCATCACCAAAACTGGCAGAATTGATGGGTTTCTTGTTTGGCTCAATCTAACAACCACACCTGATGAGGTGGTTGATATTCTCGCCCATGAGCACTGCTGGTTGCCGGTGTATCTCCCACTGTTTACTGATGGCGCTATGGTTACCGAGGGCGACCGGATTGAGCTTCAGATCAGCAGCCGTTTGTGTGAGAATGGCCTGAATCCAGATTATTTCATCCACGGCACGCTCCACCGACAGTTAGGTGAGGCGCTTACGTTTGATTACGCTTCCTACCACTATAAGCAAATCTATCAGCATTCGCCATTCTATCAGCGTATGTTTGCCAATGACCAGATTCGTACACAATCGAGTCAAACACCAGCCTTGTCGGTCGATAGCCTTCGTGAGCACCTTAGCCAACGACTCCCTAGCTATATGATCCCTTCCTCATTTGTGATACTGGATCAGTTCCCGCTTACGCCAAATGGCAAGGTCGATCGGCGCGCATTGCCGCTGCTTCATCGTCATCTCGATCACAGAGAGAACGCCATTGAGGAGCCTCGTACCGCCGATGAGTTCGCAATTAGGGCAATTTGGTCGAGTGTACTGGGTATTGCCCATATTGGCATCAACGACGACTTCTTTGCTCTAGGTGGGCATTCATTGTTGGCAGCTCGCACAATCATGCAGACAAACGCGACGCTTCAACGCACAATCTCGCTTCGTACCCTCTTTGAATATCCAACAATTGCAGCGTTTGCAAATGCGATTCAGGAGGCTATACCAGGACGCTCGATTATTTCGTCACTTGATCTTTACACAAAGGTCGTTCTTGATCCATCAATTACGCTACCGCAAGCTGCGCAAATCGAATCTGTTGTCAGCGCTCAGGCGATTCTGCTTACTGGGGCAACAGGGTTTCTTGGAGCCTTTTTGCTGGAGCAACTTCTACAACAAAGCGATGCACAAATATACTGCATCGTACGTGCAGAGAATAGCCAAGTTGCGTATGAGCGCCTTGAACAAACACTACGCGACTATCATATTTGGAATGAAGCATGGCGTGATCGAATCATTCCAGTTGTTGGTGATTTACGTTTACCGCGACTCGGCCTGAGTGAGCAACTGTTTGAACAGCTTGCAGATACGATCGATTGCATCTATCACTCTGGTGCCCAAGTTCATTACCTTGCATCGTATACAGCTCTAGAGCAGGCCAATGTTTTTGGAACCGTGGAGGTGCTGAGGCTCGCCACGCAGAGTCGCCTTAAACCCGTTCACTATATTTCCTCGATTGCGGTCGCAATGTCGGATGATCCAGCGGTTCCTATGCTAGAGGATGCCAGCCTTCCACCCTGCACCAGCGCTTCTGGATATGTTCAGAGTAAATGGGTGGCAGAAGGGGTTCTGCAACTCGCCCGTGCGCGCGGTATTCCAGTTACCATTTATCGCCCTAGCCGGATCAGTGGCCATAGCCAAACAGGAGCTATTAATAGCGATGACTTCTTTCTGCGTCTGTTAGCTGGTTGTATGCAACTTGGGTTAGCACCGGACATCCCGTTGATCGAGAATCTTATTCCAGTTGATTATGCGGCTCAGGTCATTGTCCATCTCTCGCGTCAGCCAGAATCACGCGATCAAACATTCCATCTCCTCAATCCGCGGATGGTCGATTGGCATTGGGTAGTAGCCCAAACACAACTGTATGGATACGACCTCAGTATGGTTCGATACCAGGATTGGTATCAAGCAGTTATGCAGATTGTGCCAGGTCGAACAGACCACGCGCTGCATACATTGCATTTCCTTATTCCGGAAGATCCAACCCAAGCCGAGTGGATGCTTGCTTGGTCAGCACATCTCTGTGCTATGCCAAACACACAGAACGGGTTACTCAACAGTGGAATTGATTGCCCTAACATCGATGTGGTACAGCTCAAGCGTATGTTGAATAATGGGATCGCGCGTGGTTTGTTCCCATTGCCGGGTTTGCTTCAAGATATAACTGCAACCAATTCGTTTCATTTGATAGCTGCATGAACATGTTTTGGATGAGCTCAAATCCAGCTATCTCATAGCGCAGCCGGGCGTGCTGGTGTAATGCTCCTGTAACGACAGCATGCTATTATCCAGACTAGTTTGCAGGGTGTACATCGATAAGTGGAGGATTCATTCATGCGTACAAATTTGCGAAGTCTACATACAAAGGTACTCCTTGCAACGCTCACTTTTTTGAGCATTCTTGCAACAGCGGTTGCTGTTCTGGTAACGCATGGCTTTCGTGAAACCCAACAGAATGCTAAGCAACAGAGTATCTTAGGTTTACAGGCTCAGGGGCGCGACTCACTGCGTGCGCTTCTGGAGCGAGAAGCTCAGCTTACGACCATTTATCTCCAAGAGCCTGCAGCAGCCAGTCGCACAGCAGCTCAATATCTGAGTGCGCTAAAACAGCGTAATAGTGCTAGCTCAGGTGCCGCACCCTCCGGGATTATCCTCCATCAGGATGGGCATGCGTCTGACCCAACTCCTGGCCGGGTGGGCGATGTGTATGTGCCCAACTTTGTGAAATTGAGCGATGCTACAACACAGGCGGCTCTCTCGGATTCTGCCTTGCTCGACATGTTAGCCCCAACGCTATTACAGCAGCATAAACAGGCGATAGCATTGTATTATGTAAGCCCACAGCCAATTACTCGCTATTACCCAAAGGGAGTTCTTGAAGGCAATCTCCCACCAGATGTCAATGTGACCAATGAGCCTTGGTATAATCTTACTGGCCCAAAGAATAACCCCGAACGTGCCACCATGTGGTCGTCGTTATATCTTGATGGCGTCGGGAACGGGTTGATGATTACGACCTGTACGCCAGCGTATCACCAGAGCACATTTGAAGGTGTTGTCTGCTTAGATGTTACACTCACCCAGCTCCTTGATCACCTAAAGCAGTTAAGGCCTACACAGAATAGCTACTTTTTCGTGACTGATTCTGAAGGTCGGCTGATTGCAGGGCCACCAGCTGCGATTCAGGAGTTGACAGGCTTCAATGAGATTCCAATTCCTGAGGATCGAACCAAACCAATTGGGTTGACACTCAGCGATCCAAAAATACGCGAGATCGTACAAAAGGGTGCTGGTGATATTGCCACAATCGAAATTGGTAATAAACAGGAGTTTTTGGCTACTTCTAAACTTGAAGGCCTGGATTGGCGCCTGACTGTTGTTGCTCCTATCGATGAAGTTACTGCTCAATCTGGTACTGTGGTGACAGCCATTCAAGAGGGTACCGCTACAACGATTAATTCGACTCTTTTAGCGATGGTCGGGTTCTTCATCCTTGCGCTTGGGAGCGTTGCATTCTTCAGCTTGCGGCTGACACGCCCAATTGCGGCACTGGTTGCTGGTACGCGGACGGTTGCCGGTGGAGACCTTAATACTACCTTAGAGATCCGCTCAAAGGATGAGCTCGGCATTCTAGCGGTCTCCTTTAACCAGATGACGGAGCGGCTTCGTGCGCAGCGATCGATTAGTGAACAGGCGCGTGTAACTGCCGAGCAGGCTAGTCGTGCAAAATCTGAGTTTCTCGCCAACATGAGCCATGAACTTCGGACTCCGCTTACGGCAATTATTGGTTACAGCGATCTGCTCCAATATCAGATGAAGGACCAAGGCCAGGCGAATATTGGTGATATTGAGAGCATTGGCCGAGCAGGGAAGCATCTTCTTGCTCTGATTAACGATATCCTCGATCTCTCCAAAATTGAAGCTGGCAAAGTTAATCTCGATCCAGATTTCTTCAAGATAACGCCACTCATCAGCGATGCGGTTTCTACCGTTATACCGCTTGTCGAGCGCAATGGCAATGTGCTGAATGTCCACATTGATGAGAGCTTGAGCCTGATGTATGCGGATGCGACCAAGCTGCGCCAGATTATCCTAAATGTGCTAGGGAATGCGGCGAAGTTCACAAAGAATGGCAAAATCAAGCTTTCTGTCAAAAAAGAGCAAGTGGATCAGCAGGATTGGGTGCGTTTTGAGGTTGTGGATACCGGGATCGGCATGACAACAACGCAACTGAATAATCTGTTCAAAGCCTTTACACAGGCTGATCCATCCACAACGCGGAAGTATGGAGGAACTGGGCTTGGGCTCGCCCTCAGCCAAAAGCTGAGTAACATGATGGGTGGCGATATTAGTGTCGAGAGCACCCCGGATGTTGGCTCAACATTCACTATTCGTCTGCCGCTCGCTGCTGGCCAGCAAAACAGTATGCTTGAAATGTTGGGAACACCATCGAATGAAGAGCTTGGACAATCTTCCGGTGCGAATTCGGCCACGAGTTGGATTGGGAGCCTCGTCCTCGTGATCGATGATGACCCTGCTGTATGCGATTTGCTTACGCGTTGCTTGACACAGGAAGGCTTTATGGTGGAGACAGCGAGTAATGGCATGGACGGGTGTCGGCTCGCGCAAGAGATGCGCCCAGACATGATTATTCTTGATGTCATACTGCCGGATGTGGATGGATGGGATGTGCTCGTTGATCTGAAGGGCGACCCGGAATTGGTGAATATTCCTGTCATCATGCTTACGGTGGTTGAGAATCGTGAGCGTGCCCGTGGATTGGGTGCATCTGATTATTTAGTGAAGCCGATTGATCAGGAGCGCTTGTTAACCCTGCTCAAGAAGTATCAGTCTGCCGCTCATGGCGTAGTGCTTGCTTAAAGCAAGGATGAAGGATGATGATTAAGATATTAGTTGTTGAAGATGATCCAATGATCCAAGATGTGGTATCGCGGCACTTGCAGATGAAGGGCTATCGGGTGTCAACAGCTAACGATGGTGCTCAAGCGGTACATCATGCCCGTGTAGATCGACCAGATTTGATCATCATGGATATGGGTCTTCCTACGTTAAATGGCTGGCAGGCAACGCACCGTATTCGATCCATGCCTGCTACACGCGCAATTCCAATTATCGCACTCACTGCCTTTGCGATGAAAGAGGATCGTGCGAAGTGCCTTGCTATTGGTTGTGATGAGTATGAGACTAAGCCAGTTGATTTTGAGCGCCTTCTTCCAAAAATACAGGCTCTGCTTACCCAAGCGGTGCCTGTAATGAAGTGAGGCTTGGCACGTGGATTCGGAGCGTAGCCTTGAGGCATTTGGCTGGGCAGAACCTGTAGATACCCCAACACTGGGTGAACAAGAAGTGCATCTTTGGTCTGTGTGTCTTGATGCACTGAATGAATTGTCTGAACAATGTTGGGGTTGGTTGTCGAACCAAGAGCAACAGCGCGCTATGTGCTTTCAGTTTGCAGTGGATCGCCAACGCTTTACGAACGCTCATGTGGCGGTGCGGGCAATTCTAGCTCAATATGCTCGGTGCCATCCAGTTCAGCTTTCCTTTGGCCAGAATGCCTTTGGAAAGCCATTCATTACCTCAATGCCACAAGATCAGTTGCGCTTTAACATTACTCATGGTACACACCATTTACTTTGCGCAGTGGTTAACGCCCGCGAGGTTGGTGTCGATCTTGAGCCGATTGATCTTGCGATGCCCACGGATGAAATCGCCCACATGCTCTTCACAAAACGCGAGCAGGCATTGCTCAAATCACTTCCAGTATCAGAACGTCAACATGCATTCTATGTGTACTGGACGCGAAAAGAGGCGATTGTAAAAGCCCAAGGTATGGGACTTTCACTGCCACTCGATAGCTTTGAGGTTGTAAGCTGCTCCTCTGGTTTACCTCAATTGGTGGCGACCAATACGAAAACAGCCCCTTCACAATACTGGTCGTTGTATGATGTTCCTCATGGCTCTGCATTTGCTGCGGCCCTTGCAGTAGAAGGCGTTCAGGCTACTATACGGCCCATGATCTGGAACCAGCGATGGCTTGCTACGTATCTGGGCACGCCTTCCTGATCCGATTTGACTAGCTATTCCTAAGTATGATCACTTCAAGAATGCGGCCAGGATTTGCGCCAACAGAATCTTAACCATCATGGCGATCGGGAAAACGGTCGCATAGCCAAGATTCGGGAGCTCATTTTCGGTCTGTTCGAGTGCATATGCCAGCACTGCCGGTTGGGTCTGTAGCCCTGCCAGCATGCCAATCAGGAGGCTCATTGGTATCTTGAGCAGCTTATGGCCGATCCAGAGCATGAGCATGGCTGTAGTGCCAGTGATAAGTATCCCTGATGCAAAGATAAGAGCACCACCACTCTGCGCAAAGGTTGATGCGAATGCATACCCTGAGCGAGTTCCGACACCGGCGAGGAACAAAATCAGCCCAAACTGTCGTAGGGTTAGGTTCGCGCTGTAGGGTATGTTCCAGAGCAGTGGGCCAGTGCGTTCGAGGGCGCCGAGTATGAGTGCTGCAATCAGTGGGCCACCAGCAAAGCCTAATCGAAACACAAGGCCACCGGGTAGGGGAATTGGGATTTGCCCAATGAGTAAGCCAAGCCCGATCCCAACACTAAACGTGACAATATCGATCTCACTGAGCGATCGATATGAATCGCCAAAGAAATGGCTAACGGCACTCATCTGATTGCGCGGCGCGATCACACGTACACGGTCGCCTAGTTCCAACACCAATGCGCCATGCGGCACCATTTCTACATCGCCGCGTCTTACGCGTGAGATCAGTGCGCCAAATTGAGTTGGTAGATGTAGTTCTGCTATTCTTCTGCCAGCTAACCTTGTACTTGACACAAAGATGCGACGTGAATCGATTTGGCTACGGTCGAAGTCGAGTTGCTCAATGCTTGGCTCGCCAAGTAATGTAGCGACGAGATCGACATCCTCGGGGGCACCGATGATACTGAGGAGATCACCTTGCATCAAACGGATTTGGCTATTGCCTAAGGTGAGTTCGCCACCACGCTGGATTCGCCCAAAAACAACATTCCAATCCTGTTGGTGAGTCAGTTCGCCAATGGTTTGGCCGATAAAATTCCCATTGGTAACCCGGATAGTATGGCTAACAAATTGTTCGCGTGTGGCACCAAGGCTACGCAATTGGCGCGCCTCGGTGGCATATTTGATATTCCAGAACCGTTGGGCCAGTAGGATGGCAAGAATAGGGCCAATCACACCGAGCGGATAGGCAATTGAGTAGCCAACCACAGGCTGGGCAAGTAGTTGATCGCGGATTTCGGGCGAGGCGGTGTTTTTGATGTATTCAAGTACCCCAGCGAGTGCAGGAGTGTTTGTTAGGCTACCGGCGTACAGCCCTGCTGTGAGGCTGCCCGATAACCCGAGTAGGAGGTGTGTGAGTGTAGCGAGCCCCGCCGCAAACATCAATATTCCGGCGACAAGCAGGTTATCGCGCAACCCCTTACGGCGAAACGAGCCGAAAAACCCTGGCCCACTACTGAGCCCAATTGTATAGACAAAGAGCACGACACCGAGTTGATAGACAACTTCGGGCAAGCGCAAATCGGGGTGCTGCGCGCCAATGAACAAACCTGCAAATAGTACTGCTGCTACGCCAAGGCTCTGGCCGGCAACCTTGATTCTGCCAAGCGGGTAGCCAATTGCGGCAACAACAAACAATAAGAGCAGCGGGTTGTTAATAAGGAGCTCAATCATATGTTGCATTACTCTCAATTAGCCAGAATGGCTATACATAGATATCTGTGCCAGCGGCAGGGGCGCTTCTAATGGTTAGCGTGCCTCCCAGGGCTTCGATGCGCTCACGAATCCCACGAATCCCTAACTGCTCGGGTATGAGAAGGTTTTGGTCGAAGCCGTTTCCCAGATCGGATACCTGCATACTAAGTATTGAATCGTCGTAGGAGAGTCGTAGTGCCGCAGCGCACACACCACTATGGCGGGCGACATTCTGCAATGCCTCGCGAACAACAAATGCCAGTTCAGATGCTAGTTCTGGCACGGTGTATAGACTTGTTGCCAGATCGGCTTGGAGCACTAGTTGTTCGCGAATGGCGATCGCCTCTGCTGCCGTATGGAGTGTCGCGCCCAGATCAACGAGTATGTGTTCGCTTTGTTGCTCAGCAGGTGTACGCAATTGGTGGAGCAGTGCCCGCATTTCACTAAGTGCTTGCTGTGCGGTTTGTTCCTGTTCTGCGAGATCATTTGCCAAGCCTTGCGGGTTATGCTGAGCCTGAAGGCGTAGTGCGCGTGCACCAAGACTCAAACTAAACAGTGCTTGAGTCACAGAATCGTGGAGATCGCGTGCGAGGCGTTGGCGTTCGGCGAGTTGTGTCAACAGCCGTTCCCGATCAAGCAGTTCGCTGGTGCGTTGTACTACACGTTGCTCCAGACTCTGATTCAGCGAGCGTAGCTCTGCGACAAGATCGGCATGGGCGAGTGCCAGTGATGCTTGGCGAGCGACAGCATCGAATTGAGCGCGCTCTAATTGATTGTAGGCTAACCCAGATCGGCGCGTCCCCAGCCAGATTCTGCCAAATAGTTGACTGCCAAGGGCTAGGCGCATACTCCATGCGGCTTCATAATCGGCATAGGGCGCCACTTCTGGTGCATGGGGTGGTGTAAGTAGCGCCCACGATGCGCCGATCTGCTCTGGAAGCGTGTGTGTCAATAATTCCACCACACTATCGCGATCAATGATCACCGCAAGTTTTTCCTGCGCTGTAGTGATTGCTTGTGCGAAGCCACGTTTTTCGGGGTAGAAGCGATGATCGACCCAGAATTGTGCTCGTACGCGTAATGGCGCAAATGCTGCTGCTGCCACGAGCAACCCAGTTGCTGCTGCGATTCCACGATTATTTGGCAATAGCTGCGGTAGCGCAAGTACCAGGCCAACGGTTAGTGCTAGGTAACACGCTAACATCCCACCCGAAACTGCTGTATAGGCGAGGCTTCTACGTAGCTGATGGGTTATTCCAAACAGATCATAGCGTAAGATTGCAAGTGTTAGTGTGGCTGGTAGCACCAATTGGGCTAGCAGAACTAATTCATAGGGTGGCGTTGGTAGGCCTACCGATGCCAAGAGTGGGCGTGCTATGAGCGGCGCCTGTGCGAAGAGCATGCCGAGCAAGACCAGCCGCGCGCTGGGTGAAGAACGGCTGGCTTGAGCCATACGAATCAGTGCAATCGAAATCTGTATCACACTGATGAGCGCTAATGTAATCGCTAGCGGCCAGCCAAATGGGGCCGATACGAGCATCAATGCCAGTAGGGTAGCGATGCTCGTAGCATAGCTGGTGATTGTTTGCCAATTGGGTAGTTGGTGTTCATAGGGGAAGGTGCTTGTGAATTGGAGTAATACTGGCGCAAGCAGTGTGCCATTCACAATTCGCAGAATTTTGGCATCAGAAAGACGCGCAAAACTTGGGGTTACCAGCATGCTATTGAATTCGAGTGGTGTCAGGATCAAACCAGCAAGCAGGATCGCGATACTGCCCGCTAGTGCGCTGACCGGTGTGGGCCGTAGGAGCGCTGGTGTTAACCCGGCGGCTGCAATGAATATAGCCACTATGAGGCTGATTGTATTGGTGGGCAGTTCACCATCACGGCCAATAATCCAGAAGAGCAGCAACAATTCCGTGTACACGACAGCAGGTAGCGGCCAGAGTCGGTTCATTGCAGGAAAAGGCACGCTGGTAGGATCTGCTGTCTTTGTCATAGTGGCCGCAATCGATGGCGAGTGCTGCACTGATTATGTGCATAGCTTCGAAGCATTGTCAACGGCAGGCGGTGCCCTGATAGAAAATCAGGGCACCAGCGCGATTATGATGAGCTATAACAGCGATAGCTCAGACATGCAGGATTATGCTTGGTTCGTTTGCGTGGTACGGCGGGTCAGGATCATAGGCACCGCTCCCTGTGGGCGTAGCGTAACGGCTGGCCGAGCGTGGATATGTGCGCCAGGTGCAAGGCGCATATGCCAGTTGCGAGCGATGGTTACCAGTACGAGCGTGCCTTCCATCCAGGCAAAGCTTTCACCAACACACATGCGGGTTCCTGCGCCAAACGGCATGTATGCCAATCGTGGGCGCTCATTCGTTTCGCTCATCCAACGTGCAGGTTCGAAGTATGTTGGGTCGGGGAAGAAGCGTGGATCGCGGTGGATAAGATATGGGCTGACAAGAACCGTAGCACCGGCAGGAATATGATGCCCACCAATCTGGGCCGGGGCGATTGCCTGGCGCCCGATCACCCAGGCAGGTGGGAAAAGCCGAATGGCCTCACTAAAGACCGCCCGTGTGTATGGCAGTTTTGCCACATCGGCAATTGTTGGAATACGACCAGCGAGTACGCTATCGATCTCGGTGTGCATATGGTGTTCCGCCTCTGGGTGTTGCGCCAGCAGATACCAAGCCCAACTGAGGGCACTTGCGGTTGTTTCGTGCCCAGCCAGAAAGAGGGTCATTGCTTCATCGCGCACTTGCTGATCGCTCATGGAGCTGCCATCACCAGCACTATCCTGGGCGCTCAGCAGCATCGACAGTAGATCACCACGGTCGCCAGTTGCGCGGCGATCTGCAATA
>JANLSE010000659.1:0-3247 GCA_031362265.1 Roseiflexaceae bacterium | reverse complement strand
CGGTGGACATGCATCCGAGTGCGGCATGCGCACCTGGACCGCGGGCGTCTTGCGCCGTTCAAACGCGCTCTTGACCGCCTCCGCGGCCTTGGCACGCGCAGTGTTAATCAGGTTGCTGTTCAAGTCTGGCAGTTCCGCCCGTACCGCATAGTAGGCCAGATAATGGAGCTTCGTGGCATTACTGACACCGGCATCCCATCCGAACTGCGCGAACCGATTAAACGCCGCCGTAAACAAGCGGCTTGTCTCGGAAAGCGACTCCGCTTGCGCGTGCGAGGGGTTCAATTGGACGCGGATTGTTCGTTGCATAGTGTTAATTATAACATACAACGAATGATTACGCAAGAACGTGCGTTCCATACGGCTCGCTATTCAAACAAGACGCCGTTCGTTTCGCCGTACCCCAATTCCTCCCCACGGTCTAAAGACCGAGGGCTACCTTGGGGCATTTCGGTGTGGAGTTTCTTAGTAGTGTAGAACTTCACACCTCTACTCTTATCGCGCTACTTTTTCTTGCATTTCTATGATGACATGCGCCAGCCGCCCCACTCCATCGCTGATCTGAGCTGGGGTTGAGTGCGAAAAATTTAGGCGCATGGTATTGGCACCGCCACCATTGGCAAAGAATGCTGCGCCCGGTACAAAGGCAATACGCTGCTCAATCGCTTTGGTCAGAACAGCGGTTCCATCCGCCCATTCAGGCATGGTAATCCATAAGAACATCCCGCCCTCCGGCTTTGTCCAGCGCACGGTAATGGGCATTGTGGCCGCCAACGCATTCAGCATCATATTGCGGCGTTCGTGGTAGATACTGCGGATATAGGGGATGTGACGATCAAGGAGTCCATCGCTACATGCCTCAACCGCAATTGCTTGTGCCAGCGAACCAGTATGCAGATCAACCGCCTCTTTGACCTGTTCGATCCGTTTCAGCATACGCTGTGGCGCGCTCACCCAGCCAATACGTAACCCAGGTGCCAATAATTTTGAAAATGTGCTCATATAAATGACATAGCGTGGGCCACTATGGCGTTGGCTGTCGAGTGCTGCCAACGGTGATACTGCCTCGCCACTGTAGCGTAACTCGCCATATGGATCATCTTCGATAATCGGCAGATGGTGTCGTTCTGCCAAATCGAGCAGTGCCACTCGCCGCTCGGCACTGAGGGTTACTCCAGTTGGGTTTTGGAAGGTCGCAACGGTATACAAGAATTTTGGGCTACGCCCAGCCGCTTCAAGCTCGATTAGCGCCGCCTCAAGGGCATCCACCATCAGCCCCTGATCATCCATTGGTAATGTATAGAAGCGTGGCCGATATGGCCGCCAAGCCTGCAGAGCACCGACATAGGTTGGGTCTTCGACCAGAACCGTATCGCCTGGGTCGAGTAAAATCTTGCCAAGAATATCCAGCGCTTGCTGAGAACCACTGGTAATAATCAAATCATCCGCTTTGATATTCTGTGCGCCGCGACCATGCATGATCTTGGCGCAAAGCTCGCGTAAGGGCGGGTAACCTGGAGTTGGACCATACTGAAGTACACGTGCAGGCTGATTGGTAAGCACACGCTCGGCCGCCTGGGCGATTTCCTCGGTTGGGAAACAGGCTGGGGCGGGCAACCCACCCGCAAACGAAATCACATCCGGCTCCTCAATAATCTTGAGTAGTTCCCGAATGGCTGAGCCGGATGTCGCATCGGCTGCCGCTGACCGACGCGATTCCCAGAGCATATCAGTCGTGCTTGTTGGCACCATTGTGTTCTTGCTCACTTTCCGAACGATTCGTGCTACGCTGGCCACGTGTATAGCCGGTGCGAAACATTAATGCCACCACAAAGGCAATCACTACTAGAATGATTAAGCCCTCAACTATTCCAATCGTCATGATAAACCTCAGTTATTCGCTCAGTATACCAGCCAAATAAGTGTACCAATAGGGACAATACTAGGCAATCGGGTGGAACAAGCCGAACATGTGAGCCTGTGAGCGTTTCCTCAATAGAGGCTCGTTTCAATGCTCACCTGCTCCAATGCTTCAATGCTTCAATGCTTCGACTAATGTCCATGTTCATGCGCACCATGTCGATGGGGATGCGAATGGAGTCCCTCGCCATCGTGCGCGTGGCGGTGAGCGTGGATGAGGTTCGTGCGAACGAGTAGATCGATATCACTCAGAATCGCATGTGGTGTGCCTTCGGCGACAATGCGACCCTGCTGGAAAATCAGGCAGCGATCAGCGATTTCGGCAACGCTATCGAGATCATGTGTTGCAGTGACAACGGTTTTCGCGCCGCCACCCCATTCGATCAAGAAATCAACAACCTGGCTTTGGCTGCGTGGGTCCAGCGCTGCGGTTGGCTCATCGAGCAAAATAACCTCTGGGTCAAGAATCAATACTGAAGCGATCGCAACGCGTTTCTTTTCGCCACCTGAGAGGCGATGTGGCGAGCGATCTTTGAGGTGGCTAATCTCTAGTGTATCCAGTATTTCGATCACCCGCCGCCGGATTTCATCTTTTGGCCAGCGCATTTGTAATGGCCCAAAGGCCACTTCATCAAAGACGGTTGGGTTAAAGAGCTGAACGTCCGGGTTTTGAAAAATAAGCGCTACGCGCCGCCGGAACCCAAATGCGAATGCATCCTCCTGCATGCGTTCCTCAGTCAGTGGCTCGCCACAGAATGAGATTGTGCCATGCTCGGCAAAATAAAGCGCATCCAGCAGCCGTAATAAGGTCGATTTACCCGAGCCATTCGCACCTAGAATCGCAATGCGTTCACCCTGTGCGATACTCATGGAGACTTGGTCGAGCGCTTTGGTTCCTGCACTATATGAATAGACCACCTGCTGAACATCAAAAACCGGCGTACTCAATGTTCATTCTCCTATCGCCCAATCCAGATCGCACACACTGCAACACTCAGCAGGCCTATCAGTGCAAGCCAATCCAAACCTCGCATCTGAAACTCATCAAGCGTATAAACTTCACCACGAAAGCCGCGCGACTGCATTGCCATGTAAATATCTTCACTTAGTTGCATTGTCTTGCCAAGTAGCACACCAACACTTGCGCCAGCCAATCGGCGCTGTTCTGGCCCTTCAAGCACGCCAATCATGCGGCTCTGACGCGATTCAAACATATCGCTGGCGATCTGGAGCATGAGGTAGATGTAACGCCATGTCATGCCCAAGATCACAACAATCACAATTGGCACACGTAAAACACGCAGCGCCTTGAGTAATTGTGTCCAAG
>JANLSE010000637.1:0-2200 GCA_031362265.1 Roseiflexaceae bacterium | reverse complement strand
TGCCAGTACCACCTGGCCCCGTGAGAGTCACTAAGCGCGCGTTCCCTTGAAGGAGCGTGATAACCTCGGCAGCCTCACGCGTTCGGCCAATCAATTCGTTGACTGAGGCTGGCAGGTTGGTGCTACGCGCATCTAAGCTCTTGAGCGGTGGAAAATCGGCTGGCAGATCCAGCAGGCTGGCCTGGTAAATCGGCTCTGGACGCGCCAGATCCTTCAATCGGTGTGTGCCCAAGCTGCTGAGACTCGTACCAGCAGGTAATCCATCGCGCACTAATTCATGCGCCGCAAGCGAGAGCAGAATCTGGCCACCATGGCCAGCGGCCAGCAAACGCGCCGCCCGGTTGAGTGGTTGGCCCAGATAATCGCCATCCTGTGGTTCGGCTGTGCCGGTATGCAGCGCCATACGCACTCGGATTGGCCTAATCTCCCCCCATCCTTCGTTGCTGAGCGTACGCTGGCCAGCAACCGCCGCTGCCAGTGCATCAGGTGCAGATGCAAACGCGGCACAGAACGCGTCCCCAATCGTCTTGAAGACATGCCCGTCATGGGTTTCAATTGCCGCATACAAAATGGCATTATGATGTGCAAGCGCCACGCGCATCGCATCCGGTTGCTCTTCCCAGCGACGGGTGCTTCCCTCAATGTCAGTAAAGAGAAACGTGACGGTACCACTAGGGAGTGCTGGGACAACCATGTGCTGCAGCAGCGGTACCAGTGTGGCGGTGTCAGCTGCCGTCTGAACTGGCGCGCCCAGGATTGGCGCAGGCAGGTGTTCAACCGCTAGTATGCCACGGGCAACCCGCACAAACAGATCGTGTTGTTCAATAGGCAGCCCAAGCTGTTGGGCAAGCAATTGGGCGATTTGCGGTGAGGGCTTGCGCTCATCGGCCTCAATCTTGCGGATCGTCACCTCGGCGCAGCCCACCCGACCCGCGAGCTCCTCACGCGTCAGCACCAGCGATTGGCGACGCAGGCGTACCCAGGTTCCGAAGGCAAAGACGTCATCCGACATGTCCGGCTCCTCAACGCAAGGCCGAAGGAGGACCAAAACGTACTGATGAGACGATACACCCATGCAACGCCGCAATGGCGTACCAAGATACGGTATCGTTGAGCTACGTGATTATGTCAACATTCCAGCACTACACCAGAGCACCCTCTGGTTTGGTACTTGGTTCCACCGCTCTGCGCTTCCTGTATCACCGCGCGTATCAGTATTGTATCAAAGCTTGCTACCCGATACTAGCCCCAACATGCTTTACTACATCCATTGAAAGCGTCGCCGATGTGGCGGTAAAGCAGACAAAGCAGGAGGCTCCCAATGGCAACCAACGTACAACGCACCGTTAGCACAGGTCGGTTCTCGGTTCGCACCATCGTCGCACTCACCGCAGGAGTAATTGGTATCGGGGTCGCTGCCTATGGGAATATCTCGATCACCCCTGCCATCGCGCCAACACCAATCAGCATCGTCAGCACACCACTTGGGGTTGAACTCCCAGCAGGTGCCACGAACGATGATCTCCCAGCAGGCTTTACTGATTACCTGCGCGACCCCATGCCAATCGTGGCACCGTCGCTGGTACTGTTGGTAGCAGCTCCACTTGGCATCGATGCGCCAACGGGCGTCAATCTGGCCGAATTGCCTGCTGGCTACACCGACTACTTCCGCTTGAGCACGGCGGCAGCACTTGTGACAACCAACCCTATATTGGGGATTGCCCTGCCAAGTGGCGCGACATTGGCTGACCTCCCGACTGGCCTGACGGATTATCTTCGTGGTGGGCGAACAGTCGCACTGGCACGGTACAGCAACCCAGAGCTTGGCATTGATGCTCCATATGGCGTGGATACTCATAACTTGCCCACTGGCTATACTGACTATATCCGCTAGGTTGGGGGAGCACTGCACACGACCCTAGGTACTTGAGCGACCAGGGTCGTGTGGCAAGGAGTGAGTAGGTGGTGCTGATTCAGACCAACCTATCATCACAACCCAAGGCCAGACCACTCCACTGATACTGGTGCGTTTTGTCTTTCCTGCCTACGATCTGCGCCGCGCCATCCACACGAACCCCATCCACAATTGTATGTCCGTCCGCTCGATCGCCGCAAACGCTTAGGGCGCCGCGGCGCTAGCCTGGCTCCTTGGATAGGCTAGCGTACGGCATAGAAGTCGATCACCACCATATCGCGTGTG
>JANLSE010000613.1:0-4671 GCA_031362265.1 Roseiflexaceae bacterium | reverse complement strand
ATCTGGACTCGTCGCTCGGCCAAGTGGTGTACGTTGCAATGCTTTATGTCGAGTAGCTTCATCACCAAACCAAGCCTGCAACGTAGTATCGTAACAGACCGCATTGACACGGATATGGTATGGTGCTGCCGAAAGCGCCAGCGACTGCGTAAGCGCCAATATACCACCGCTACTAGCGCTTAGGGCGGTTGAGTCGGCGCGGGTATCCCAACTGGCGAGTACCGATGCCAATAACACAACTGCGCCAGGTTGCTGCATATATGGGAACAGCGACTTACACGCCAAGTAACTCCCACGCAGGTTATGGTTCACAATACGATCCCACTCAGGCTGCGTAAGGTCGGCGAGAGCTTGTGTAGCGTCAGATTCTGTCAGCGCATAGACGAGCAGGGCGGGCCGAAATGTATGTTGTAGGATAGTATTTGTAAAGGATTGCCAGGCCACCTCATCGGTCACATCACCCGAGAGACACAGTACCGCGGCTGGGTGTGGATCACATCCAGGTGGGTCAATTGCAATCACAGTAATGCCACTGCGCTGCATACGGGTCACAAGCGCACTCCCCACCGCTGTAAAACTACCGCATACTACCGCGATCTGATCGTTCGGCGCCATGACATACTTCCTCTCCACAGATCTTCACCTTGTCTCCCTGTCTCGCTCCTACCGCCGCTCTTCTTTGGCTGCAATCCGCTCGCGCGCCTCGCGTTGGTCTGGGGATAATTTCAGCACCAACTCGCCGCGTTGCGCCAAAATGAAACGCATCGCCACTGTTTGAAGCATTGCCAAAAACGAGAAGAACACCAACAGAATTGGCCCAGCCAAAATGGTTGCGGCTATTCCCAGCACACCAGCTGTCAGCAGTAGGGAAAATGTATTCAGTGGGTAGCTGATTGCCATAAGAAATGCCTCACGGGCGATTTCCCAAGGTTTACGCTCTGGCCGGTGAATCAACAATGGAAACAGATATAACTGCGCAGCACCCCATGCAATTCCAACCAGCGTAATTGGCCCCACCAGCCAGTTCAGTAGTGCAATCGTGTTACTGCCATAAAAGATCATAGCTGCCACAATTAAGCCCCAACACAGTAGATCACCAAAACCAAGCATACTGCTCGAACGCCAGGTCGTTCGGAAGCCGATCCAGAAATCATTGATAGTGGCGGGCTGTGGATCGGCCATAAGCTCTTCTTCAATAATCCGCCGCACCAGATAGAACAGACCTGCAGTCGCAGCAGGCCAGGTAACTATCAGCAAACTCAGGCCAAGCCAAAGCAGATTGGCTGTTAGAAGCACGCCCATACGCCGCCAGAACAGCAGAAATGCGCTCGAAAGAATCTCCCACGCCATGGCTCTCAGCTCTCTGCTATCGGCAAGAATGTTGCAATACTACGGCTATGTTGGATGCGATCGACTGCCCAGACGCGGCGGCGCTCGGCCTGAGCACATTTCGCATCATCAAAGAAGGGAATACCAATTTGCTCAATGGCGAAGCTCGCACTAGCCGCCGCACGCGCCGCCGCATGCGCTGGTTCCTCACCACGCCCAAGCCCAACAATAAAACCACCACAATACGCATTACCAGCGCCAGTTACATCCACCAGTTCACTTGGAGGCACTGCCGGAATGCGATAGTAATCGCCCGCTGAAGTGCCAACCAGCGAACCAGCAGCTCCCATTCGTAGCGCTACCAAGCGGGCACCTGCATTCAAAAGGGTATCAATCATCCCAGGAACATCTGTTGCGCCAGTGAGTGCACCAGCTTCCTCACGATCCGGGGTAAACAGATCGGCCTGGCTGAGAATTGGTCGGTGGGCATCTAGCGACCCTGCTAGTTGTGAGATCGATGGCTCACAACCAATTTGCACACTTGGATTCGCAGCGCGTAACTGAGTAAGCATCTTGGTCAACTCACCAAGTGACCCCCATTGAATATGGTATCCGCGAGCTTGCAGATAATCTGGCGGAATATCCTCAAACTGGGGTTTACTCAGAATGAATTCCTCAAGACTGGTACGAAAGATCTCGATTCGTCGTTCGTCAGGCTCGAATAATTGCCAGGCGCGTGCAGTTCGTAGACCAGGTCGTCGCACAATCCCGCGTAGGTCGACACCCATGCCTTCCAGGAATGTGCGATGCTGCGGATCAAAATCGTCGCCACAGTATGCAATAAAACCTAATGCATCCGACCACGGGCGCATGCCAACCAGGGTATGGGTTCCCGCACCACCAAGCGTATTCATGAACGAACGGCCGTCCGCTAACACAATATCGTCGATAATCAGGTTCGATAGGGTTACATATTCTGGTGTCATATTGATCTCTCAGAACCCATGCTAGCGAGCGCTCTCCAGCGTATACAATCTAGGTTGCTATTCAACCGAATCGCCTACCTGGGTAATCGCATCCGTAGTAAGCATCACACCCGGTGCCCACATTGCCCATACCATGATAGCTACCCCGAGCAGATTAGCAATCAGGCACGCCCACCAAACCATCCCCATACCGGAACGTTCATAGATGACACCAGCAACAAACGAACCAATACTTGGTCCAACGCCATGGAGCGCCCCCGCATATAATGTCTGCCCAGTCGCACGCCATTGGCGAGTAAGCTGTTGATCGGTAAATAACACTCCTGCAACGAGCAATGCCAACATCGCAATACTATGAAATATCTGAGTTGGAATGACAAAGATTGGCGCGACGATTACGCTATAGAGTATCCATCGCAATAGTTGGAGTGATACTCCACCAATTAGCACCGCTCGCAGACCCCAGCGCTGGATCAATCGGCTCGCATACCCCATCAGCAGCGCTTCCAGAATACCGGCCAGTGCAAAAACAACCCCAGTCACCCATCCCTCAGCGCCAAGATCGGTCAGATAGATGATCAGATACGAATTGACAATGCCAAGCGTTGTGCCGATCAGGGTAATCCCAACCAGGAACCGGACCAGGATTGGGTTATTGCGAAAGATCGCAGCCGAACCAACCCAAGTTGCACGAACCGTATGTGGCACATCAGGAAGCGTTGCGGTTACCAACCCCATCAACGCCATTGCACAACTATAGAGTATAACAATCAACCGAATCGAATCAGCAATCACAAATGCGCCTATCGCCAATGAGGCGATTGCAAACCCAACTGAACCCCATAGGCGTAATGAACCAAATTCCTGGCGGCGCGCATTACGCTCAAGATACTCAAGCGAGAGCGCATCACAGAATGGCCCAATCGGTCCATTCAGGATGGCCAATACAACCGTTACCGCCAGGAGCCATGGAAAACTCGTATTCGCATCAAGCGCTAAAGCTGCCAGGGCTGAGCCAAAACACGAACCGCTCAAGAGGATCCGCCGGATGCGATAGATATCGCCAATCAATCCCCAAACCGGTTGAACAAGCACACGTGCGAGCGGCATAACTGCCAGCACAATGCCAACCTGGGTGCCCGACAACCCGGCGCGCTGCAGATACAGCGCATAGAAGCTGAATAGAATACCTATCGCCCCAAAGAGTAAGAAATATGTGATCTGAAACCGCAGCCTAGCGGTCATAGGGTATCCATAATCGCACTTGTCTTTATGGTGTTACCACCGTCCTGATACGCACCCTGGAACCGACGGAATGGCGGCTCGCCAATCACCTGCGAGAGATATGCTGAGAATAATTCGCCAGCGAGCGCATACACCATCGGACTAAAAATTTCGGGTACATCCCCAACGACTGGCAGAACCCATTCGGCGCCTTGGGCAATCGTAGTATCGCCTTCTGGCACAACAGCAACTATCGTTCGTCCAATTCGCTTAAGTGGTTCGATCAACTCCGCAGCGCGTGCATGCCCACGGCCACCTGGCGAGATTAAGAAGGTTGGTGTAGACGGCGCGTCATTCACAAAATACTGGAGATGCGCCCATTCCTCGGTATCCTGGCCAGCTGCATTGCGGCCTGCCGCTTCCATAAGTTTCGCAGCCGAAAAGAGTGCAGTGGCATAATTAGGGCCATCGGCAATAAACACAAAATTGTGTTGATCAGCACAAGCCTCAGCTAACTTACGTGTAGGCTCTTTGATCGCCGCAATCGTTGCTGCGATTGGTTCGGCCAAGCCCTTGAGTTGGCGACGCATAGCATTGGCCTGATCCTGGGTAAGGCGGCCACGGATCTCGGCGATCCGAATCGCCAACAGATACAGTGCTAGCATCGAAATGCGATACGACCGTACTCCTGGTGCCGGGGCGAAATCCGGCACAACACAGGCAAGTACCTTCTCTGCAACCCCTGCCAATGGTGAACTTGGATTACCTGTTAGTGCCACTGTCAGTGCACCATGCTTACGTGCTAGAATCAATGCCTCGCGGGTACGCGCCACGGTTCCCGAAACCGAAATCCCAACCACAAGTGGGTTGCGTGGAAACGACTGCTCAAAGTATGGTGCCGCATAGCGGCCAGCCTGCATGGCCGTATATGCATCGGTTGGCACACCCGCTACTTCTTCAAAGGCTAATTCGGTGGCAACACTTGCCATATGCGAATCGCCACAGCCCGTTAACACAACCCGCTTTACGGACAAGTACTCGTTATGGTTGAGCAACACCCGTACACGCCGATCCAATTCATCGAATTCACTGCGAATAAGATCGGGCAGACTTTCGACCTGCGCGATCATGT
>JANLSE010000563.1:0-2199 GCA_031362265.1 Roseiflexaceae bacterium | reverse complement strand
TTGCATCTGGAATATGCCACTCAGAGAACAGCACCAACACCGCGGTGCTAATCGTTAAGGTACAGAGAAACCGCTGCAGGCGATCCGGGTAGGCAACAATCAGCGCTAGGGATAAACCTATTGCGGCGATTGCAGTTATAGCAATGCTCTCACTCATCAGCCAGATTCCACCAAGTATGAGTGCCTGGCCAAGCAAGCTAAGCGCTAATGCCAAATTGATTGCGAACGCCGATCCCACTGTGGCACGGCGGATTCCAAGAGCAGCCAGAACAAACACAACCCCCAGAATAAGGGCAAGCGCATTGAATGTGGCTGTCTCGAAACCATTAAAGAGAAACAGCCCCACTGCAACAAGAAAGAAGACTGCTGCCAGCCAGGCACCAATCGCAACGAATGCCTGAATAAACCAGGGTGTCGATCTTCCCGTTTTGCGAACGGCTCCACCCTCCAATAGGGCGGTCTGCTGCTGCTCAGACACATGCCCTTCGGTAGTTAGCTGCGCAATCACATCGCGGAGCGTAAGAGAAACATGGGTCATTGGGATCGTTCCTTTGATCGGGCGACCTTCTGTAACCAGTAGAACGCCACAGCCATCTGTACCACAATCGCGCCACCAATATACAGGGCACTGAACGCGCCACCAAGCTCAGACGAGCTATTAAAGGTGAAGCGTAGCAACCCAGCCGTGATGACAACCACCAGGCTAAAGGCAGTAATCGTGAGAATGAAAAGATCGCTGATAGCGCGCGAATACAGAAATAGCACAATGCCAGCGAAACCGAAATACACCACAGGCGCAAAGGGTAACAGCGCGGGTGATGCTGTATCAGTAAATGGGTAGCCAGACAAAAACTCAAACATAAGCATCACGACTGCCAGAAATGCCGCACAGGCAATCAGGCGCATTGGCCAACGTGCGGAAAGCCAGGCAATCCCACGCTGTCGGGCATATTCCCACACGAACAGTGCAGTGGCATTCAGCACAAACAGTACCGTTTCCAGTTCCACATTCGAGCGCAAGCCCATAGAGAGGTAGGCTCCTACCCCCAGATTAAGCAATATGAGCAATAGAAACCAAAGTGGTGCATGCCTGCTGACAAGCACCCAGCCAAAGACCAGGATCGCCCAGCCTAAGAACAATTGATACGAATCCGCCCCGGTCTGATACACCTGGCCATACACGGCTTGGAGGATACCCACCAGCACGGCTGCTACCATCAGTGCCGTTTTCCCCGCGAGTGTATCCAGCTTAAGATAGGTTGCTAGGCCAACACACAGCAGGATGGCTGCTTCGATTAGGCCAAACTTGAAGAATGCAGGCAAATCTACCCAATTATAGGCAAAGAAGAATACAATCCCACTGACCATAAAACTGGCACCTAGCGCCAATAAGGCAATATTCAACAACGAACGCCAGCGATCAGCAGATGGGATCTGCCCGATCAGGATGAGTGCCCGTTCTAATGCGGGTTGGCTCAAGTGGCCAGAATGTGCCAGCTCACGCAAACTACTAGCGGTAGCCTGCTCATCGAGTGGATGTATTTCCATAACTGTTATTCCTGTACAGATCCGGCCAACCAAGTGGCTCACTTCTGGAAGGTTGCCGCACCGCATCAAACATGGCCGCAAAGAATATGCACATGATGACATATCTACCGCATATGTGGGTATAAGAAAGCGATACTCAACTTGATCAATTCCCACACACTCTAACGAGCCTGGCAGAGCCAAGAACTAGTCTTCACCACAGAGACACAGAGTTTAGGCATATGAGAGCGCTCTTTGTATCTCTGTGCCTCTGTGGTGAAAATATAAACCTTCCCCATAGGTATCGCGCAATACAGTAGACGTTACGTGACACCCGTCTGGCTTGTACTGTTTGACATCCATCACTCAATGAGATAGAATAACAAACCGACGGTCGGTTTGTTATTCTGGAGAACCAGTGCGATGGCACGCACAATTAATGAAAAAGAATATGCCCTTAAGCGTAATCAGATTCTGGATGTAACCCAGCGGCTGATCTATACAAAAGGGTATGAACAGATGGCGATCCAGGATATTCTGGGCGAGCTCCAGATTTCCAAGGGCGCGTTTTATCATTATTTTGACTCGAAGCCGGCCTTGTTAGAAGCGCTGATCGAGCGTATTGGGCAAGAAGCACTTGATCTACTCAACCCAATCGTACAGGATCCAGAT
>JANLSE010000503.1:0-4151 GCA_031362265.1 Roseiflexaceae bacterium | reverse complement strand
CTGAGAGCTGAGTCCAGCCGTTGGTTGTGCGTAGGACCATGGGGCACGAGAACTGGCCACCAAACATTGAATAGAGTTTTGCTGCATGGTTGATCAGCATGTCGAAGGCCAAGAGTGAGAAGTTGACCGACATAATTTCTGCAATTGGGCGCATGCCAACGAGCGCTGAGCCAACCGCTACACCCACGATTCCGGCCTCGGCGATTGGAGCATCGCGAATACGCTCGGTACCATATTGTTCAAGAAAACCAGCTGTGACACCATAGGTGCTGCCGTAATGGCCGATGTCTTCACCAATAATATAGACGCGCTCATCTTTCATGACATCATGGAGTGCCTGTCGAAGCGCCTCGCGAACGGTAATCAGTGCCATATGTATTCCTTAAGTATGTATGAGCAAAGAATCAAAGAGTATCTTAATTCGTTATCCAATTCACGGCCCTATATACGTCTACTCACCCTTATTCACTCTTATTCACCCTTATTCACCCTTATTCACCATGGATTGGTGGGTCAACCACAATTGGCGCAGCATACACGCCACTTTGGAGAATCCACTCTTCGCCTGGCTCAGGGCTTTCCTCGGAGAAGCGAACAGCTTCTTCAACAATATCATCAATGGCATCTTCGATGGCTTTGGCACGCGCTTCGGCAAGTACGCCTGCTGTGATTAATTTGGTACGATAGGTGTCGATCGGGTCGCTTTCGCGGCGCGCCTCAACATCCTCTTTGGAGCGATATTTCTGCGTATCCTGAGCTGAATGGCCACGGAAGCGATACGTCATCGCCTCAAGCAGCACTGGGCCTTTGCCGCTGCGGGCATGTTCAACCGCACGTACCGCTGCTTCACGCATCACGAGCACATCATTGCCATCCACCCGTTCGGAGACCATATCGAACGAGGAAGCTTTGCGGTATATCTCAGTTACTGAAGAGTGCACTTCAAGTGGTGTTCCCATTGCAAACAGATTATTCTCACAAACAAACACTACTGGTAATTTCCAGAGTTGGGCAAAGTTAAGCGCCTCATAAAATTCGCCGCCATTGGTGGCACCATCACCAAAGAAGACCATGACAACCTGGTTGAGCTTTTGCATTTGGGCACCAAGCGCTACACCAATTGCCAACAGAAGGTGGCTTCCAACAATTGCATAGCCACCCCAGAAATGCTTGCTCGCATCGGCGAAGTGCATGGAGCCGCCGAGGCCTTTGCTGCTACCAGTTACTTTCCCAAACAACTCGGCCATGAGTGGGTTGGGATCGAGCCCACGCGCCAATGCATGCCCATGATCGCGGTAGTGTGTGAAGATATGATCGCCATCCTGGAGGGCAGCGACGGCCCCAACGCCAGTGGCTTCTTCGCCAATATACAGATGCAAGAAGCCACCAATCTTGGCTTTGGTATACATCTCCTGGCATTTTTCTTCGAAGCGCCGAATGAGCACCATCTGGCGATAATAGTCGATCAGTTGCTCTGCACTAAGGTCGGTCGGCAGAGCATTAGCGACTGCCACCTTGCTGTTCTTTGTACTGTTCTTTGTACTGTTCTTTGTGCTGTTTTTTGCTGTAATTGTTGCTGCCATAACTCCCTCTATATTGGTATGATAAGCTGCTTATCCCAGCCGCGTACTGGATGGGAAGGGAGCAGCCGTTAGATCACGGCCCTGAATAACGCGCACCAGTTCAACTAATGATAATCGCGAAGGGATACGGGCTGGTGCTTTTGCGGTCCCACATAATAGGAGCCGCCGATTAGGGTGTAAATACCAATCGGCGTCCTGATCCACATACTGTAAACTGCGATACACTGATGAAAGATCTACCATGGAACGTGCCTGTGCAGCTACACCCATCCAACCATGCATATCACGATACGCGTATAGAATAGCACCATGTTTGAAGGCGAGGCGGCTGGAGCCACCATCGACACTTTCCATTGCGATACCCAAGCCCCACTCTGTTACAAACTCGATCCGTTTTGCAAATGCCTCTTCGAGCCGAATCTGGCGCTGCTCTGCCTCATACCATGCATCGAGGTTAAGTAACATTGCATCAGCGACTTTAGCTGGCTGGGTGGGAAAAAGTGCATTATACCCATTAATAAGGGTCTGTATCGAAAAGAACCCATTGCTCCTACTATCACGCGCATGATCGATATGGTTCACCTGCGATGTTAATCGCTCAAGTATTGGATCATGCGGAGCCACTGCCCGCCGTACAAGTTCCGCTGCACATATATCTGGCTGATGACGTTGGTGATGATCGAAACGGCCACCACCTGTATCGACATGAATGATGCGCTCAACTGAATCGGGTGGTTGGCGATTAAGTGTCTCGCCTGCGGGGACAAACTGAAGCTCGGCGTTTGAGATACCGCCGAATCGGACTAGAATCCAGATCGCAGCGATGCAGTCTAGATCGGGAGCCAAATGCCCCACGATGATCGTCGCCAGATCCACGGCAGTGTATCTCGCTTTCCCAGACGACACAAGGTTCGGTTGAGTGCACGTAACGCCCACCTCAAACGCACGGGTATGCTGCCGCAGCAGCGGCATCCTCCGCGGCGAAAGTATACACCAGACAAGCCTGCCCTGCAACCAAGCAGTGTAATAGGCCGCGTCAGTATGCGGGAACCCTTGCGTTTTGCCCATGAGAGCCGTATAATACGATATGTTTGGGAGCTCCTCCATCCGCTGGTTAGCCCCTGAGGAAGGCGCATGGAACTGCAAAATCACGCCAAATCCGATCAAGAGCCAATTCGTCCAACCACACCAGATACTGATTCGATCGAATCGGCAGAGGAAGAAGACCGGCGGCTCATGGAGCAATTCCTGTCTAATCCTGCGCACGATTTCCGCAATCTTCAATATGGCGATACGGTCGACGGTACAGTGATGCGGGTTGATCGCGAGGAAATCCTCGTGGATATTGGTTCCAAAGCCGAGGGTATTGTTCCAGCTCGCGAAATGCAATCTTTTACGACAGAAGATCGTACTGCGCTTCAGCCCGGTGATGAAATCCTAGTCTTTGTCGTACAGGTTGAAGATCGCGAAGGCCGCACAGTGCTTTCGATCGACAAAGCACGCCAGGAGAAGAGTTGGCGTAGGTTGCAGCAAAGCCACGAAGCTGGCGAAGTGATCGAGGCGCGCGTCATCAACTATAACAAGGGCGGTCTGTTGGTCAATCTTGATGGTGTACGTGGGTTTGTGCCAGCGTCGCAGGTGAGCTCGATTAGCCGTGGCCCAGAAACACAGAAGCAATCCGACATGGCTAAGCTGGTTGGAAACCCATTGACCCTTAAGGTCATTGAAATCAACCGGCCACGTAATCGCCTGATTCTCTCCGAACGTCAGGCAGTTCAGGAAGTACGCGAAGGGCGCAAAGGCGAATTGCTCTCGGTATTGAAGGAGGGCGACGTTCGTACTGGCCTGGTTACTTCTGTCTGCGACTTTGGTGCCTTTGTTGATATTGGTGGTGCTGATGGGCTGGTTCATCTTTCAGAGATCTCCTGGAGTCGGGTAAAACATCCAAGCGAAGTATTAAAACCAGGCGATCGTGTACGGGTGTTCGTGCTCAGTATCGATAATGATCGGAAACGCATTGCTCTTTCGATTAAACGGACCCAGAATGAACCATGGACAACAGTCAGTGATCGTTATCAGCTTGGGCAAATCGTTGAAGGAACGATTACTCAGCTAGCGTCGTTTGGGGCTTTTGCACGAATCGAAGATGGAGTTGAGGGTCTCATCCATGTTTCCGAAATGGGCGATGGACATGCACAACATCCGCGTGATGTTGTTAAAGAGGGTGACGTTGTTGAAGTGCGGCTCATTCGAATCGATCCAGCTCGCCGCCGTATGGGACTTAGTATGCGTTTAACCGATGATGGTACAACGCCCTCAGGCGAAACTGAAGACGAGTAAGGCTATTTCGGGCTGTACCAGCGTGGTGCAGCTTAACCAACAGCAGTGGGGTATTACCATGTCCGAACGGGCATTCGACAAATTTACGAAGCGTGCTAAACAGGTTTTGCATATCGCAACCGAAGAAGCACGCGCCTTCAATCATCCTTATATTGGTACCGAGCACATCCTGCTTGGGCTAATCCGTGAGGGTGAGGGAGTCGCAGCGCGGGTGCTCGACGACCTTGG
>JANLSE010000534.1:0-2350 GCA_031362265.1 Roseiflexaceae bacterium | reverse complement strand
GGCGTTTTTGCTACCACTAAGAGATCAATCCCACTCATGCGGCCTGTTTCTTCGAGGAAGTGAACAAGCTGTTCGCGCTGCGCCTCGACTCCAACTGCCCAAAGAATCAGCCGCCGTGGTGTTGGTGTCGGGCTAGGTTGGTTGGTTGGCGTAGGATTGCTGGTTTGTGTAGCACTTGCCGTTGGGCTTGGTACTGGGCTCGCTGGAACGACCACGGTTTGCACCACGGCTTGTGGCGTTGTGGTTGAGATCACTGGTGGTGCAGCACATGCAACGAGCAATGCGAGGGTAAGATAGAGGATGAAGAGATGCTGATGGTTCATAGTGAGATCAACGTATTACTTCAGAAACAATTCAATCACAGGTACCACGACATTTGGTTTAGCAACTGGAAGATCAAGAGTCAGTGTCGTATCGGCCTGTGCAGCAATACTCCACTCACTATGGCGGCCTCTTTCAGATTACACACTGCCAAGCATTCAGCATTCTTAATAGCCTGCCTCTTTATCGACGATATTGCGCAGCGGCTGGCCATTCGCATAGCGCCGTAAGTTATCCAGGAAGATTTCAACCATACGTCTTGGTGTGCCTGGGGATGAATATGAAATATGTGGCGTGACCCAGATATTTTTGGCGCTCCAGATCGGGTCGTCCGCCGCGGGTGGCTCTGGATCAGTGACATCAATTGCAGCGCCTGCGATCTGATTCTGATTAAGTGCAGCAATCAATGCCGCTTGGTCCACCACTTGGCCACGGGAGATATTAATAAGGTAGCCAGTCGATTTCATCAGTGTAAGTTCTGTTGCACCAAACATGCCACGTGTTGTATCGGTAAGTGGAGTGGCAATAACAACATAATCGGCCATTGGTAGAAGTGAGCGCCATGCATCAGCCCCAACAACTGTCTCAAAGTGCGGCATAGGGCGCGGAGTACGGCGGCTGCCTACCACATGCATCCCAAATACTGCAGCTCGCTTAGCGATTTCTTGGCCGATCATACCAAGGCCGATAATCAGCAGTGTCTTCCCGGCCAACTCATCCAATTGCGCACGATCTTCGAAGCGCCACGCGTCGGAGGGATGTAATTTATATAACTCTAATGCACGCTTAATGTGGTTAAGCATATACATCATCACAAATTCGGCAATTGGCACTGCATGCGCCCCAACTGAATTTGTAAGAATAATATCGCTTTCTGCTAATTCTGGTGCGACGAGCAGATGATCCACTCCAGCGCTAGGCGTATGAACCCAACGGACATACGGCGCTGCCGCCAAGACTTTGCGGAAGATTGGGCCAGGAGTCCACCAGCGCAGAAATATATCGGCATCGGCAAGCGGGCCATCTGCGATTCCTTGCTCATCAATATGGACAATCTGGCATCTGGGTGCTACAACTGGAATGTGAGGCCCAACTTGATCTGCAATACGAAATGGGAGAATGAGTTTCATGAATATTCCTTCTTATGCCGGATCATCCCTACGCAACAATTACGATCTCTTCATCTTGGGCAACACATCGTAGCCTTTGTGGAACAAAATGTGGTTACTAATCGTCTATGACTCTATCCGGTGAAAAGCACCTAGCCTTGCTATGCACCTCAACATGCAAGCAACTATGTAGGTGACTATTTAACGGTACCAGATACAGAACAGCTTGGCAAATATGGCGTAGGATAGCAGTTAAGCTGTAGGTGAGAGGTTGACAAATGCAGTCGCACGGATTAGTATGATAGGCACAGAGTGGGTTAAAAGTCTTTACATTCAGAAGCCCACTGCCTTTGACCACAAGCAAATAGTACATTGGTAATGTATGTTAATAGCGAGATAGAGAATTACAGTCCGGCGTGGTATACGCCACACAATGCAAGGAGCACTGAAGACTATGCAGCGTTATCGCCTCTCGATCGTGGCTATTGTAGGGCTACTGGCCTTGCTACTGATCGGGGCACTTTCTGGGCTGGGTGGAACCAGTAGCCGTGCTGAGGAGGGCCAAGCGGCGCTCCAAATGCCGCAATTCCCGCCAACCCCGACAATTCCGCCAGTTCAGCCACAGCGCCAATTGGCTGGAAGTGGCCCGCTTCTTTTTGCTGATACGTTTGATAGCGATGCCTCGCTTGCGAATTGGAATCTGGCAGATGTCCAACCGGTTTTGCCAGGTGAGGAATCAATCTGGCGGATTGTTGATGGGCGTCTGATTCAGGATAGTACTGCCAACGCCAATAACCCCGATTTCCGTGACACCATGGCGTTAACTGGCGATGCGAGCTGGACCAATTATGTTGTTTCGGCCAATCTCTATGATGCTGCCAGTGCGACGATGGGTTTAGTTGCGCGCCGCCAGGGCAATA
>JANLSE010000511.1:0-7471 GCA_031362265.1 Roseiflexaceae bacterium | reverse complement strand
CGAGTAGTGTTCGCAGGAGGTATAGAGCTATATGTGATAGGCTTGCCATACAAGTAGGTCTTGCCGAAATGGTCTTTCCCATGTATGCTAAGCAGTACGCGAAGTGTTTGTTTCTCCATACCTACTTCCGGCCGCCTCAACGTTACCTGGAGCAGGAGGGCATATTAATGGACATCTACCTTGCTGCCGAGCGTGCCTATCAGCTGACCCCACAGCTTAGTATTGATGTGGCACGGGATCGAGTTGAACAGAAAAAACTTTCATTAGTGGTCGGTACTGTCGGTTCCCTCTTCGCCCATCCCAAGCAGGAGGAAATCCAGCTTATTACGAGCGAGAGTCGCTTGGAACCATTCTGGTTGGTGGTAGTATCGTCGCGTATCTCGTATGAGCGTAATGCCAGCTATACCATCCCAGTCGGGGGATCGGATGTGCAGCAAGTAACAGTACTTGGGCAGACGTTGTCGCCGACGGTTCGGGACAAGGGTAGTCCAAGTTTCACTCTGCCTGCAACCGAGCACTGTGTTCAAGAATTGAGCACACGCCAGACGTTGGATGGAATCACCGGAGCAAGAGTTGATGCCTTGAAATATAACATGGCCGCTAAAGTAGACATCCCTGACATGGCAGAGTTCGCTCCTTCTGGAACACTTGTCATACCACCACAGGTGCGGGCAACCGCAGTGGTACGTCAGGTTATAGCCGAGGTGGTGCGTCCAGTCCAAAATGCTCAGGTCATCCACGAGGAGCGTGTTACAGTCGAAGCCGTGGATCTGCATTTTCGTCCCGTGTACGCATTTGAATATGTATGGGCTGCGAAGAACAAGCAGGCGGTGATTGAGTGCGATGCCATTACCGGAGACATTCGCACTGGCGGCAAAACCTGGGGAGATCAATTCAAGGGTATCATCACTGGCGATTTCATGTTTGATATCACGGCAGATGCGGTTGGGATGCTTTTACCAGGTGGAAGTATCGCCGTGAAATTCGTCAAGGCAGTTGTCGACCGAGGCAGATAGGCGGCTGTCGTCCGAACACGAGATCTATCTAGCAGCACCTCACTCGATGCGTCGTGGCCGATATTGTAGTGCCTCGGCAAGATGAGCCGCGCCAATAGTGTCGCTATTAGCCAAATCGGCAATCGTACGTGCTAATTTCAGCACACGGTGGTAGCCGCGCCCGGAAAGTTGGAGTTGACGCATAGCCGCTTGCATTAATCGCTGTGATGCTCCATCCAGGAGGCAATACTCACGGACTTCAGCCGCACCCATATCGGCATTGGTAAGGCAACGCGGATGGCGGTGGAATCGCTCACGTTGGCGTTGGCGTGCCGTCAATACACGCATCCGAATGCTGGCAGAGGATTCGCTCTGGGTGGTAGCACTCAATTTTTCGTACTGAACACGTGGCACATCAACATAAATATCCACCCGATCAAGGAGTGGGCCAGAGACACGCCGCTGGTAGCGTGCAATCGTTGCCGGAGTACAGGTACATACCCGTTCGGAATCGCCATGCCAGCCACACATACAGGGATTCTGAGCAGCGATCAGCATGAACGCTGCCGGGTATGTCATACTCCCATTGGCACGCGAAATCGTCACCACCCGATCTTCAATTGGTTGCCGTAACACATCGAGTTTAGCGCCAAATTCAGGAAACTCATCCAGAAACAACACACCGCGATGTGCCAACGAAACCATTCCTGGTTTGATTCGTGCTGCGCCGCCACCCACTAACCCAGGGATCGAAGTAGTATGGTGTGGTGCACAAAATGGGCGCTGGCGTACAAGTGGCGTATCACGTGGCAGCATGCCACTGACACTATAGATTTTAGTCACTTCAAGCGCCTCATCATTGGCAAGTGGCGGTAAAATCGAAACCAATGCACGCGCCATCAGTGTCTTGCCCGCACCTGGGCTACCCGACATCAACAGATTATGTTGTCCGGCAGCAGCAACCTCAAGGGCGCGCTTGACATGCTCCTGGCCTTTTACATCACGGAAATCCACCGGATAATCGGGTTCTCGTTCCGCGCTATCTGCCCGTGGTTGGTAGGGTTGCAACTCGCCATTCCCCGCCAGATGGGATGCCAATGCGGCCAGCGTACGCACGGGAATAATCTGCGGGCCATCGACAAGCGCGGCCTCAGCAGCATCTTCCTCTGGCACAAACACTCGCCGTGCCCCATGTTCACGAGAAATAGCCACCATGGGAAGCACGCCATCCGTATGCCGCAAACTGCCATCGAGACCTAGTTGCCCAATAAACACACAATCTTCAATATCACAGATCAATTGCCCTGAGGCAATCAGCAAACCAACTGCGATCGGCACATCATAGGTTGAACCAGCTTTGCGTAAATCGGCAGGTGCAAGATTGACCGTCATTCGCTTCAGTGGGAAGCTAAACCCAGACATACGCACAGCAGCACGTACGCGCTCACGACTCTCCTGCACTGCTGTATCACCGAGACCCACGATCGTCAAGCCTGGCAACCCTTCGCTTATGTACACCTCTGCCTCAACCAGCATTCCTTCCAGACCAATCACCGCGCAGCTTCGCACTTTAGCAAGCATCACATCCTCCCGTTACATACACTCATAGCTGCTACCGAAGCATAGAGACAAGATGTCACGGGTACTATAGCGAAGACTGCCCAGAAAGACCATCAGACTAGCGGTTTTGTGTGGCGATCATCTCATGGCAATTGTAAATTCGCTCTTTACAATTGCCAATACTCTGTTATACTATAAGGGCACTTTTGATATTCTGAACGGCAGCGCTGCCGCTTCCATGGCGATTGAAGCCTACCTCATTTGGGGTGGGTTCTTTTTGTTTTTGAGAAGGAGAAGGCAATGGTTCAGCGCGAAAAGTCTGAAACGTATACATGCCCTAACTGTGGCCGCGAATTGCGTAAAGAGCGTGGTGAATTACGCTGTGTAGAGCATGGCGTATTCTTCGCCTATGGGCCAAATCTGGTTGTGCGAGCACCTGCCCGAGCAGAGCATGAAGCAAAAATCCAACTGCCGTGGGAAAAGGCGTTCGCAAAATAAGCATTGAAGCCGGGTGCCAGACCCAAAGGGTACCCGGGCGAAGCATTTTACTTGAACTGTTCTAAACTCTTAGGGTCGATTGCTTCAATGCTTCCCGGTTTCATTGCTCCATTGTTCCCCTACCACTCCGTAACGACCCCATCCTCAGTGCGCCATATTGGGTTACGCCAGCGGTGGCCAATTGCGGCGGCTGTGCGCACTTTTTCCTCATTAATCGTTATCCCAAGGCCAGGCCCGGTCAGCAGTGGTACATACCCTTCCTGGTAGGCAAACACCTGTGGGTCGGCAAGATAATCGAGCAGATCCGAACCTTGGTTATAGTGAATTCCAAGGCTTTGTTCTTGGATGAATGCATTTGGGGTACAGAAATCGAGCTGCAGTGATGCAGCTAGCGCAATTGGGCCTAGTGGGCAGTGCGGTGCAACAGCAACATCGAACGCTTCGGCCATAGCGGCAATCTTGCGGCATTCCCAGATACCACCAGCGTGGCTGAGATCTGGCTGGATGATATCGACAACACCATCGACAAGCAACTGCTTAAAGTCCCAGCGTGTAAACATACGTTCGCCGGTAGCAATTGGAATAGTTGTATGCCGCGCCAATTCGCGTAGCGCCTCATTATTTTCCGCTAGTACTGGTTCTTCGATAAAGAGCGGGTGAAATGGTTCCAACTCTTTCGCTAGTTGTTTAGCCATGGCCTTATGAACACGCCCATGGAAATCGATACCAATATCAATGCCATACCCGATCGCCTCGCGTAATGCTGCGATGCGCTGAGCAGCTTCCTGCACTTTTGCAAAGCTATCGATCCAGGTTAAGGCTCCAGTTGCATTCATTTTGAATGCGGTATAACCATGTGCCAGTTGCGTGCGCGCCGAGTCAACCAAATCCGCTGGGGAATCGCCACCAATCCAGGCATAGACCCGCATCTTCTGGCGCACGGCGCCGCCAAGGAGTTCGTATACAGGCACCCCTAGCCGCTTTCCTTTGATATCCCAAAGCGCCTGTTCGATCCCCGAAATAGCACTCGTGAGTACCGGCCCACCGCGATAAAACCCACCACGGTACAATACCTGCCAGATATCCTCGATTGCATTGGAATCAGTGCCAATCAAGAAATCGGCCATCTCCTCGACAGCCGCCTGAACCGTGTTCGCTTTGCCTTCTACAATCGGCTCCCCCCAACCAACCAGACCATCTTCGGTTGTCATTTTGAGAAAAAGCCAGCGTGGTGGCACTTGAAAGAGTTCAATCGATCGGATACGCATCGTAGAACCTCATTAATCTTGGAAAACATTGGCAACAACATGCCTTCATCCGAAGGTAGCAAATGCCTGTGTCGAATCAGCCCATATTGTAACACTGAACTGGAAGCGACAATCAATGACAGCTCCGCGTGGGTAATGGCAGAAGATTGCTTTGAGCATTAGCCAATTAGGCAGCTATTCTTGGAGTTATTGTTTCCTTTTCAACCCTTGCAAAGCAGCATTGCGAATGCCTTCGCAGGCTCTGAATGGTGTGGTATACTCCATAAGGATCGCATCAGTTGCTATCTCTGACTCCAATATAACTATGCTTTCTCGCTCGGCAGGCGAGTAATAAAGAACACATCCCTCTGGAGGCCAACATTCGTAGCTTGTGAACATGCTCTGTTAGGGCCAGTGGAGAACAGAGAACGATGATACAAAACGAACCACTGCTAATACTATTAGTAGAGGATAATATTGATCACGCCGAGCTGGTGATACGAAATCTACAAGAACACCCGGTAGCAAATCGCGTCACTCATGTTTCGAATGGACAAGCCGCGCTGGATTATCTACTTCGACGTGAAGAATACGCCGACCTAGCGCTCAGCCCGCGTCCTCACATTATTTTGCTCGATCTGCGATTACCTCGCGTCGACGGATTGCATGTCCTAGAGGTAATCAAGACATCCGAGGTATTGCGGCAGATTCCAGTGGTGGTGCTGACGACATCAAATGCTGAACAGGATGTCGAGCGGGCATATCATAGTTACGCGAATAGTTACTTGGTCAAGCCGCTGGGTTACGAACAATTCCGCATATTGATTGACGATCTCGGATTCTACTGGCTGGCCCAAAATAAGCCTCCATCCATCGAGGGTATTTAGCTAGCTCAACATCTCACTACACTAGAAAGATATAGGGACACCTTCGATGGACGACGATGCAGTTCATATCTTGCTGGTCGAAGATGAAGCGGCGCACGCTGAACTCATTGCCCGAGCGTTCGAGTTGTATGATCAGAAGGTTCAACTCAGTGTGTCACGCAGCCTTGCGGAGGCACGCAGCTTCCTCAAGCGGCATCTCCCTCCAACCTTGATTATTGCGGATTGGCGGCTTCCCGATGGCGAGGGCTTGGAGTTGCTGAGTATCGATTCGGCACCTCAGACAATTCCGATCGTAATCATGACGAGCCACGGCAATGAGCGGGTAGCGGTCGAGGCGATCAAGATCGGGGCGATCGACTACATTGTCAAATCGGAAACCACGCTGCTCGAAATGCCGCAGATCGCCGCGCGGGCCCTCCGCCAATGGCAGCATGTCGTTGAACGCAGGCGCGCGGAGCTAGCACTGCGCGAAAGCGAGGCGCGTTACCGGCTGATTACCGAGAATGCGAATGATATTATTAGCCTGGTGGATCAGGAAGGCACAATCTTATATCTTAGCCCATCTATCTTGCCTCTACTCGGCTATGAGCTGTCTGAGCTAGTTGGCAATTTGATATTCGACCTCATCCATCCTGATGATGTCGAGCAGGTTCGGAGAGTTTGGGCGCAGCTCAGCCCATTGCAGCGCGTACAGATTACCTACCGGGTCCGCCATAACAATGGCTCCTGGCGTTGGTTCGACGCACAGGGCTCACTGATTGAGCAGCAGAATGGGCGTTATGCGGTGATCGTCAGCCGCGACATCACTCAATCCCGTCAGCTTGAGGCGCAACTCTTTCAAGCGCAGAAACTCGACGCGATCGGGCAACTCGCCGGCGGCGTCGCGCACGATTTTAACAATCTTCTAGTCGTAATTTCGGGTTGTGCCGAACTGGCCAGTGCCGAACTGGACCTTGATGATCCGATTCGGCAGGAGTTGAGTGAGATTCAAAAGGCTGCGCAGCGCGCTACTGGCCTGACACGGCAGCTGTTGACCTTCGCACGCCGCCAATTCAGCGTACCCGAACACCTAAACTTAAACGATCTGATTCGCGATCTGGATCGAATGTTACAACGCCTGTTTCGCGAGGATATCACTCTGGTTAGCATATTAGCCCCCGACCTCTGGCCGATCTGGGCCGATCACGGCCAGATCGAGCAGATCATTGTGAATCTCACGGTAAATGCGCGCGATGCAATGCCACAGGGCGGACGGTTGACGATCTCAACCGCGAATATCGTTCTTGACCGAACGGCCACCCCGCCAGATATAGCAATACCGCCTGGGCAATATGTACGGCTCGCTGTCACAGACACAGGCATAGGTATGAGCGAAGAGGTACAACGCCACGCCTTTGAACCATTCTTCACAACCAAAGAGCCAGGATATGGCACCGGGCTAGGACTAGCTACGTGTTATGGCATTGTCAAACAGCATGGTGGGAGTATTTACCTATCGAGTGAGGTTGGCCAGGGAACCACCGTCTATGTTTATTTGCTGCGGGATCCCGATGCGACGGCGATTCCGCGCGTCCAACCAAAGGCCGCTACACTCCCGCGCGGGAATGAGACAGTGCTGCTTGTCGAAGATGACGACGCCTTACGATCATTGCTTGGCCGGACATTGCGCGCCGGGGGGTACACAGTCCTAGAAGCAGAGCATGGTCTGGCCGCACTCGATATCACTACCCACCATATCGCCGGGTCAATCGATCTACTACTGACGGATCTGGTCGTGCCTCATATCAACGGCTATGAGCTAGCACAGCAACTACACAACAGCTTCCCCAACATGCGACTCCTGTTTACGTCCGGTTATGCCGATCGAACCCTCGATGCGAACGAACTGCCGGAGCGTGTTGGTGCATTCATCCAAAAACCGTTTACAACCGCTGCGCTCATGAACAAGGTGCGCCAAGTGCTAGATGGATAGTACTAACCCATTCGCAAAGTTGGAAGCCAATGAAGATAAAACCATGCTGAATAGCACTCGTCGACGAACCTCGCTCTGGTTACTAGGGCTGATATGTGCAGGGCTGTTGGCGCTCTTCATATATAGGCAGGCATCAGATGCAAACCCTATCCTTAGTCTACCGATCGGCATTGCCTTGCTGATGATTGGGGCACTGTTTTTCACCTACTGGTATAAAAGGAACGTCGACGTCATTGAGCGCCAACGGGCCGAGGAAGGCCAGCAGCAGCGTGATGCCATTCTTCAGGCCGTCGCGTTTGCCGCCGAGCGCTT
>JANLSE010000489.1:0-43577 GCA_031362265.1 Roseiflexaceae bacterium | reverse complement strand
GCCGCCCTCCGTGCGTATGTGCCGTGATTGCGGGGGCGAGCTGCAGCGCTACCTGGGCAAGCTCTTGCCAGGGAGTAGCGACCTGTGCGATGCGTGCCTAGCCAAGCGCCCGCGCAAGGTCGTGAATGGGCAAACGATAACGCTGACGTGTGCGATTGCACCGGCCAACTGGGAGCAGATCGCGCCGTGGTGCGAGGACTTTCGGACGGTGAACGGCAAGCGCGTGCGTAGCGCGTGGCCGGGGCTCTACCGCGATACAGCGGGCGTGGTATGGCAGTATAAGGCGAATGGATACGAAAGGTGGAGCGAGTGAACCCAACGCCCTGCGCCAACCCCGCGTGTACCAACGTGCTGAGCATTCGCCAGCTCCTGTTGCACACCCGTCACTGCTGTCTGACGTGCGCCAATCTGATGCGCCGCAATCCGCAGAGCAAGCGCCAGATTGCTCTGCGTCTCGGGATCGCCACCCGCACGCTCAGACGCGCCATCGCCACGGGGCGTTTCGATGGTGAGCGAATTACGCCTAGGGCACCTACCGCCACACAGCACCGCGCCGGTACGGTTGTGGCGCGTTGTGGCGAATGGGGCATCAGCAGACCCGCCTACTACACCGCGCTCCGAGACGGGCGCATCACCGACGCGGGGTATGTGCCTGCCAAACGAGGAAGGCCACGCGGATGAAATACGCATCCCTCTTTACCGGCGGCGGCCTAGCTGACATTGGCGCACGGCTGGCAGGGTTGACTCCTGTGTGGGGTATCGAGCTTGACCCAGCCATAGCCGCTGTAGCGCAGCGGAACGACCCCACCGGCACGATCCATTGTGCAAGCGTGTTGGACGTTGACTATGCCACACTACCCCGCGTAGACGTGCTACACGCATCGCCGCCGTGTCCTAATTTCAGCGTAGCCAAAACGGGCGCAGTCGAAACGTCGCTTGACATCGCACTAGCCGATGCAGTCTGTCGAGCGATACGAGCGCAGATGCCGCGCCTGTTTACCTTAGAAAACGTGCGCGCCTATGCCGATAGTAAGAGCCTTACGCGGATACAAGCCACGCTCCTAGACCTTGACTATCACGTAACGACCGTGATTGTCAACGCCGCTGATTACGGTGTACCTCAGACCCGCGTGCGGATGTTCCTGATAGCCCGCGCAGGCGGATGGATGCAGAGCCAGCGACCGCTACCCGCCAAACAGCCCTGGCGCGGCTGGTATCAGGCAATCGAAGACCTTATCACAACACTGCCCATGTCGCAATTCGCGCCGTGGCAACTGGCAAGGCTGCCGATGGAATTGAGGGAAACGGTGTTATGTGCTGGAGCGAATACGAGTAATGATGTATGGCAGCGCGGTGTCTACAGTCCCTCCTGGACTGTAGACACCGGCAGCCAACCCCGTGCCTTCATCGCAGACGGTCAAGCCAACGACCGTGGCGAATCGTCATCGATTCGCCGTGCGGATGAGCCAATGTACACCACGTCGGCCAGTATGGAACGACGACCGGCGCGCGCATTCCTCATCGGCAGCGAGAACGCAGGCCAGCAGTATAGCGATGGCATACGGGATGATAACGAACCAAGTATGACACTAGGTCAGCGCCAGAACCCCCGCGCTTGGCTCCCCACTGGTCGCGTGGTAGCGATGACCCCGCGTGCCCTGGCACGATTTCAGAGCGTGCCAGATGACTACGTGCTACCAGACAAAAAGAGCCTTGCCCTGAAGATATTCGGAAACGGCGTTGCGGTTGAAGCTTACGTCGCGTTACTCAGGAGCCAATTATGACAACCATACCAAAAGAGTACATCGTACCGGCGCGGTGGGCACGCGCAAGTATCGGACTGCACGAACTTACCACGGATGGCGGCGCGGTTATCGCCACTATCGACATCCACGGCATGCGCTGCTTGGTGCGTACCAAGAACCGGCGCGGTGGCTGGAATTACGGCAGCGCGGGCAACGTCAGGGCAGCCAAGGCGAAAGCGAAGAAGATGTTAGCAGAGGAGGCGGTGTGATGAATGCACCAAAACGAGCGGTTACGATCAAGCTAGAGATTGGCGCCGATGATATGAAGGAGTTGCGCGCCGCATTTGAACACGTGCTCTATTGTACTGAACTTGGTTCTACGACAGTTACGAGCGGCGGCTACGGTTGGGGTGGATCGTGGAGTACTGAATGGGATCTCAATATGACGCACGATGTCTATTTTGCTGCATCTGAGGCGTGGCTGGCAGAGCAGATCCGACCGTCAATGCTAAAGTCAACGTGCCCACGTTGCACATCCTTCCTCGATAATTTAAAGGGTATATCCGTGGTAGCGGGCGGCATTTCAGTTTGTACGACGTGCCTTAATCCAGGTGAAACAGAATTGTTGAGGGCGCGATGACAACCAAAGACACGCAGAAACCCGCCGCGCCCCGCTCCGTCCGTCCTGTGCAGCCGCCGCTGTACCAGAAAGACGTTGTATGCGACCGCGAAACGCACGACTATGCACTGTACCTTGACGGTGAGTTAGTCGGCTTTGCACGAACCTACGACGAAGCCGTAAAGCAACTTGACGATCTGGTATTTACGCTGCTGAGTGGGCAGTACCTTAGGAGCAACCGATGATAAGCAGACATCCACATCCCAAAACCTCTACTGCGCTCACTACCGCCCCGCTGGTAAGCCCACAGCCGCCTTCTAGCGCACTTACGATCCTTGCGCTCGATATGAGCAGCACGAAGATCGGGATGTGTTACGACGGCGTGATGTTTGAAACCATCACGCTCAAAGGCGACATCGCTGAACGGTGCAAGATGGCGCAACAGCTCATTCGCGGCTGGCTGTTCTATTACGCCAATATCGATCTGGTGGTGATTGAGTCGCCAGTAGCGCGGTTTGCTAATGCGGTCATCCCGCAGGCGCGCGTATCCGGCGCGGTGCTGAGTGAGATTGCCGACCACGGTATTGCGTGGCACGAAGTTAGCCCCGCTGCTGCCAAAAAAGCGCTCACCGGCGACGGCAGATCAGGCAAGCAAACGATGATCGAAGCCGCGCCCGCCGTGTGCGCGGATGAGCATCAGGCCGATGCCTACGGGCTGTGGTTGGCAGGTAAGCAATTGCGCGTGGAGGTATCACGATGAAACCCGACGCAAACAAAGAGCCACAAAAGCGCAACCAATGGTGTCCGCTTTGCAAGATGCGGCGCATTAAGAACTGCAATGCGTGTTATTGGTCGCAGGGCTGTTGCAGAGACGAAGCGCCGCGCAAGGAGAAAACACGATGAAAACCGACGCAGAACTGAACCGGCTGATTGCCGAACGGGTGATGGGGTGGACGACCGGGAAACACGATAGGCTAGGCAACATATGGGATATGCCAAACGGAATGCAAACAACGTGCCCCGCCTACTGCACCGACCCCGCCGCGTGGGGTGGCTTGTTCGTGTGGCTAGCAGAACAGGGCAGGCAACCCGAATTATTTGGCTACACAAAAGCAGAAAAAGGCGATGACCGATACTGTGCGATCTTGTACGCGAAATACAATCCAGTGAATGCCCGAGTGTGGCCTACTGCTGATGGAAGTGCAGCATCCCCAGGCCGCGCCTTAGTCCTCGCCACGCTTGCGGCGTATGGCGTGGAGGTGGGAGAGTGACGAACCTAACAAAGCAATGGCTTGACGGGCTGCTCTGTCGGATCGGCTGGCATCGCAAGATTGGCATAACGGTTGGTGATTTTATCCGCTGTTATGGCTGTGGTCTCAATCTCCACAGAGACGGCGTGTGGCGTGCTGAAATGCCGCCCGACTTGCGACCAACGCACACGGCGGAAGCAAACGAACTGCGGCGGGTGCTTGAAGATTTGACGGTTGCATTTTGGAATCACGATCTACCACTCCTGTCAGAATATGAGGCTGCAATGATCGCGCTCGGATACCGCAAAGACGGTATCACGTGGGTGCGACCGTAGAGGATCTCGCCTAAATGACCTTCACCACCTACAGCATACGCCAGGTTGCCGAGATGTTCGGTCAGAGCGAAGCGACCATTAAACGCGAGATTGCCGATGGGCACTTGCGTGCAATGCAGATTCGCTCTAGACTCGTCATCTTAGAGAGTGACCTGATGCTGTGGGTGGAACGATGCCAAGAAAACGCAAGCCGAAAACACGTGGTACGCCCGGTGAAGGATACTGCACCTACGATGCCAAGCGCGAGCGCTGGCGGGTCACGGTTCACATCCCCGGCGGTCGTAGCCGAACGAAATATTTTATTGCAGAGACTACAGCGCGCAACTACCACGAAGCGCAAAAACTCATAATCAGGAGTGGCGTGGCACCCAAACAGCCGCCAACCCTCCTTACGGCTACCGCCGAATACAACACGCGCCATCACCCTGGCGCAGCCGCAGGAACCATCGTGCAATACCAATACCGCGCCACCAAAGTGCTGCTTGAACTAGGCGACATTGCTGTTACCGACGTTACCCCAACCGCAGTCGCGGGGATGGCCGCGCGCCTTGCTACCACGCTCGCGGCCTCAACGGTGGATGGGGTTGTCACGTACCTGTACAGCGTGTGCGAGGATCTGATTGCGTTAGGCGAACTTACCACCAACCCCGTATCCGCCTATCGCCGGATCGTACCGCCCCGCTCACGCGGTGGCAAGGCGGCGCGCAAAGCGGTCGTCCTCGACTCGGCACACGTTCGTGCGGTGGTAGCAGCGTTAGGCGACACGGTGTTCGACCGATACATTATCTGGCTGATCTGCTTGCCACTGCGCGTCTCTGAGTTGCGTGGCCTGCGCTGGGCGAATGTGGATAACCATCGCCTTGTTATTCACATCGTGGAGCAGCGTCGGCACGCCGATAAATGGACGCCGGTTAAACCGAAGACCGACGGCAGTGTGCGGACGCTGCCAACCACCAAGCCACTGCTTGCACTGGCTGGCAAACGCAGAGCGGGGACTGAACTGGTATTCGTCAACACCGTCGGCCATCCGATTGACGATGAGCATTTGCGTCTGCACCTTGACGCGGCGCTCACGGCCTGCAAGCTGCCCTACACCCGTATGCACGATCTTAGGCACACCAGCGCATCAAACATTCTGCGCTTAGGCTGCCCGATTGATTACGAGCGTGCGCTGTTAGGCCACGCGCCGCGTGATGTGACGGAGGAATATGCACGGCCCAACGCCGAAGTACTACGACCGTGGGTAGAGCAGTGGATTGACGTGGTGTTGGGAGAGGCGAGAAAGCGCAAAACTGGTACTTGACAAGTATTATTTTATGCAGTATAATGAAACCAAGAAGACAAATAAACACACGAAAGTGAGCCACCCAATGACAATCAAGTATATGCGAACCACCAGCTATCGCGGAGAAATGATCTACAGTGTCAATGGCGAATACATCACTGTTCGACCGGTTGACGGCGGCTTTACTGATGCACACGGCGGCACGATACTGACAACTCCCGAGGCGGTCTGCGAATCCTACGCGATAAAGCAGATACCCAGCCTCATCAATACTCCAAAATGCCACTACTGCGGGCAGCCGGTGAGTGTAAACGCCAAACCAAATATGCTGAATGTATATCAGTGCAACGAGTGCCGGTAGGAGCAAAACAATGACAATCAATAAGCAGATGAGTTTCGCAGACGCGGTAGCCATTCTCGCGGCCCGATCCGGTGATATTGACAGCGCGCGCTGGGTTGTCGCGAATGATGTGTCTATTTATGCCATTATCGATGAGGGTGATTTTGATGGGTTCGGCGACTGGATTGCAGCGGGGGATTACACGGGCAACGAAACCGCACAATCGATAGCAGAGGAATGGAATAGCCTGTGAGTGACACCAACGAAACCCGCAAGAAGCGCGGTCGGCCACCAACAGGTCGACCGCAAAAAATACGAGTACCGTTTAATGTTACGCCAGATGACTTCGCCTGGCTGCTCACCCTGCCCAACCGCAGTGAGTGGTTACGCGGCAAAATTGAGCAAGATCGGGACACCAAGCGCTCAGACAAGCGCGCAGCCGACCCGCCAGATGCCCAGGACGACGCGCCAGGAAGCGCCACGCCGTTCTAGCGAGCGACATTGTGCAACACTGTCACGTGCGCCCATCCAGGCCAGCAGCAGCCCGCACAGCGCGTCCTAGGGGTAGCCAGGACGCGCACAGAGGAACTAAACAAGCGCGCACGAAACGCGCAAAGGGAGGAAACGATGAACAAAACAGGGTTCGGCTGGCGTGCCGTGCGCAACCGCCACAACGCCTGGGTGCGTGCGTTGCCTACCGCCCAAACGTTGCCGCGCTTACTCCGCACCCACAAGCCCGCAACCGTGCGCACACCCCGCACGAGGCGCACAATCACAGCACGAGAGGCGGCAGTAGTACGGTGGTACTTCTATGGTGGATTAGAGGATGTACCACCGGAAGGGTTGACGGATGAGGAGTTGATGATTATTCGTGAACGGTGGTGCAAATGACCACCCTGATCGCCTGTCTGCTGACTTGGCTCTTCCTTCCTGCGGCAACCGCCGCGATAGTGTGGATGGTGCAATATGACTGAGCAAGAACTGACCGCCTTTGAGCGCGACACCGACGAGATCGCGCCGAAAATCACAGAAGACGCCCGCGTGTTTGGCGATATGTATGTGTACTGCACGCAACATCTCAACGCACATCCTACTGGCTGGTGCAGTGTTTCAGTTCGCGACAAGATAGGCCTTGGGGTAAACACCGCCGCAGAAGCCTACCAGAAGTGTCGCGAGTTTGGATTGAAACTCCATCACGACAAGGAAGGCAAGTGATGAACAGCGATACCCCAACACCCGAAGAAATTGCGGTGTTCCTGGAGGAACTGGCCGATGAGGGCCAGGAGGCGATTGACGAATGGATTGAGGAAACCAATGTTGAAAGCTGATATGTTGCTCATCCTTGCTGGCACGATCATCATTGTGCTATCGGTACTGTTCTTGGTGGCAACGGGGGTGCTGTGATGACTGAACCAAAAACCCTCACGATGGCGCTCTTTGATGAACCGCTTGCCCTGATCAAAGAGCAGCCACACCAGCTCCTGATTAGCACAATGTCCATCGGCCTGATGGCTGGCTTTGCCAGTAGTAACGGTATTATCGATCCGATACTTGGCTTGGTCGTTGCGGTCGGTGTTGAGTGGGCATGGTTGCGTGGCGTGTCCAGTGACAACAAGCAACCCACCGGATGGGGAACCGCGCTCAACCTGAGTGCGTTCGTCCTGGCCGCGCTCTGGGGCACGCTGTGGGTTGCTGAGAGTCTGCACGCTTACGACCCGGCGTCTTGGGGTTGGGGTATGGCAATCATTCACGTCGTGCCGTTGGTGTGGCTGTCGCTCTGCTCTGCGATGTGCCATAGGTTGCGGGGGATTGCAGAGCAACAGGTGAGAGCCAAGGCGGAAGAGACGGAAGCCAACGAGGCACGGCGGATACGGGAGGCTGAGAATGATTTACGGTTGGAAGAGACAAAAGAGCGAACCCGGTTAGAACTTTGGAAGGATGCGCAGACGTTCAGAGCGAACCTAGCCGCTACCAATCCTACCACCAAAAAAACAACCGTCCAACCTATTGCGACAGGTACGAAGGTATGTCAGTTTTGTAACCAAGTGGTAACGTACCAAACAGCCAGCGAAGCGGGGGTTATTGCGCGGCGTGGCTGTGTCGATTGCCGCGCTAATCGTAAAGCAAATAAGAGGCCAAGCCAATGAGCGGTCAATACAAAATCACCAGCGAACCACTGGAGAACTATCGCCCAACCGCCGCCAATCTACCAGCGGGGTTGGTCAGGGATAATGCGCGGCCAGCGCGCCGGGTGCGAACCGGCCTCATTCCAGCGGCGCATATGTCGATTGTGCTGATCTGGCTCATCCGCGTGATTGCGCTACTGCTGATTATCCTCTCGCTGTTTGGTACGTTCTACGGGATGAGCGGTCAAGCGATGCCCCTCAGCCGCGTTGGGCAGCTTTGGACAGACATCAGCCTGGCCAAAGAAGGCTTTGCTATTGCGGTGGGGTTGCAGATTGTGTTCAGCGTGATACAATGGGGTTCGATGGGACACGCCAAGACCGATCCGCGTTGGTGGGGATTGTATCTGATTGCACTCGGATTCAGTGGCTACTGGAACTGGCAAGCCTACCACCAAGCGATGATTGACACCATGCATATGCCGTGGTTGTTGGCGCTGATTGTCATCATAGCCAGTGATGTACTCGCTGAAAAGGCGCTCATTCTCTAGGAGGTTTCGATGGAAGCGGTAGCCTACACATTCGTGATCTTGGTGGTGCTGTTGGCACTGCTCATGTTTGTTGACCGCTTCCAAGAGATCATCGGAGACATTGGCGCGTATCTTCATATCGATCTCGATTATGTCAAACCGGCGATCCAGCAAATGATCGAACCGCCCCGCGTGAACCCGCAGTCTTATGCGGTAAACCGGCCACAAACCGCGTCGGTTTCAGTGGATAAACCGCAGTTCGAACCGACCGACTTAACGCCTGATGAGTTGGTGCAGTTGCTCGCACTGATTACGGTGGTGCGCGATGGTGCGCGCCGTCAGCTCAGCCAGGAGGTCATCAGCCGCGCCGCTGGCATGAGTAAGGTGACGGCGGCTGTGATGATAGCTGAGGCGCGTGGGCAGCCTGAGCCGGTCGCAGCGGTCAACGCTTTGCATGCCGACGACCCGCGCGCCTGGGATCGCGATGAGCGCAATAACTTGCGCCGCATTCGCACGGCAGCAAAGTAACCCCTCACCCGCCACACGCCCCGATCCGTACAGCGCAGATCGGGGCGTTACTATGCCTATGCGTAATATTGGTATTTATCAGGTATTTATCAGGTATTTATCATAGTAATCACTGGCGAATGATGCTATTATTACCTCATTGAAACGACGAAGTATCTGAAAGGGAACGACAATGAGCAACATGACACAGTTCGCAGGCAAGAAAGTTATCATTAACGCTGTCAATAGTTGGGGCAAAATTGAGTACAGCATCAGCTTTGATGGGCGTGCCATGGGCGGCAGTGACAAAGCGGCTTGGGAGACAGCAGTACAGCAGTTACGTGACGCAGGCGCAATCATTATCGACAAAGTCGCCATCGAAGCTGAGCGTACTGCTGCAATCGCTGAGATGCGCACCCGGATGGGCAAGTAAAGGAGATCTAATGTTTTACGCAATCGAATACGCCTACGGACGCGGGGTTATCAACAACGGAGTTCGGGCGGATCGGGTGCTACAATTCACACGGCGCGAGTTGCGCGATATGTGGGTCAAAGACAACGAGCAACGTGATAATCTGATCGCTCGCGATCCACGGGTACGCAAAGCTGACTGGCTTGAGGACGGCGATCCAGATGGATGGGGCGTTATTGCTCGCAATCGGGTGCTCCACATCGCAAGTCTTAAACCATACGCAGGTGAGTTACTTACGTATGCACAACCCAGATGGGTGGCAACTGCATCAGAGCAAGAACTAATCCAATGGGCAGTAGCTATCAACTAAACAAAACACCCCTAGTTGTGGTGGCTACTGCCGAGCGAAAATCGCGGATCGCTACTGCAAGCGCAGTACGGCGACGGCACAAGCGAGAGTGCTGTGATCGAAAAGCTGATCAGGAGTCATCTGCTGTACAATGACTAGCGCCTAATCCAATTCAGCACTACCCGGTACAACCGCGCAGGCACCACCGCCCGCGCGGTTTCGTTACCCACCGCGTCAATCAGGCGTAACACCTGGCCTGGGTGTGGTGCGTAGGCGCTATCAACGCCGCCCGTTCGTAGGAGGAGATCGGCGCTGTCGTCTCGGCAGTCGAGCGGTTGCGTATCCAACCACAAGCAGTGGAATCCAGGGGCGCTCCAAACAACCTGGAGCGATTTTTGATCGCGCGTCCAAGTGGCTGTGAAGGTTGGCGGCGCGGCCATTGCCGCAAACATCTCTGGAGCAGGATAGGCCGGGTTGGGCGTACGTGGGAGGCTGGTCGGAGCGGGCGTAGGGAATGGTACTGGTGTTAAGGTCACACGACCCGGGACGGCTTGCGCAACCGGCGTGCAGCCCACAATGAGCAGACACAGACACAGCAGATACTTCATATCCCCTCAGCAATCCGTGCGAGGTACACATCAAGTGACGGTGCGGGGTCTTCCGGTTCAATCGTGACTTGCGGGCGCTTCCCACGGGCGATCTGTACCTCGGTGCGACCAATGATAAACGAGCGCGGGCTACTAATCGCGGCGTCGGCAATCGGTGGCAGATTGATGAGTGTGGCGCTGTCGCCGGGTTGCGGCGTGTGGAGTGGCACCAACTGACCAAACCAATCAGTCAGTCGTCGCACGGCAAAGCGCGCACGCGGCGGGACTTGCGCGGTGTCCGCTAATGCCGTATCGCGAATCGTCCCGGCCTGGCTGCTGCTGGTGGTGTTGGCGGCAATCATGGCCGTGCGCGTGATGCCATACTGCGCCACACTGATGGCATTACTGCTGGAGGCTGTGCGCAGTGCCCGCCCACTGGCGTCTTTGTAGACCGCATAGCGGGCGTTGTAGAGCTTGTCGAGTGCGCGTTCAATCGACACGTTCGCCGCGTCGATCAGGTAGGTCGGCTCACGCACCACATTCGCATCTTCATAGACCACCGTGTTCGCCATGTCCACATAGGCGCGGTAGTGCTCTAACTCGGCGAGATGGTCAATGATCTCACCAGGGTACATGTCGTCATACTGTTCGTCTTGAAAATCAAGGCTGGTAGTTGTCACGCGGCTGTTTAGTCCAGTGGTAAATACAAGGCTGCTTACAATCGCGCTACTGAGCACGGTGGATGCGGTCGTGGTTTTCAGGCGAATATTCGTAATCGCAATGAAAATGTCGCCGGTTTCGGCGGCTACCACGGCATCGGCTGCATTGTAATAGAGATAAAACGCGATCCGGTTGCGTGGTGTAGCAAGCGTCAGACTTTGTGAACCGGTTACGGTGCCCGCGCCCGCACCATTCAAGGCATATTCAACCGCCGCACTTCCCCAACTGTCGTCGTATGATCCGACGCCCAACCGCCAATTTGTTTGACTGCTGAATGCGTAGTCGAACGAAATGTTAGTAATAGTGCGTGAGCCTTGGTCAGGCGTGATATAGACCATGTACCCAACTTTTGCAACGCCGGTTGTGCCGAGCGTTTCACCTTTATTGGCGGTAATGTAGAGCCGATTATTCGTATCCATGGTGTAGCGATCAGGAAAGGCGCTTGTCAGTTCCGAAATGATCGCCGGACGAAAGTCCTTAACGGTCGTCAAACTCCACAGTGCGGTGTAGGGCGTGTCCATGAGATAGCGCCAATTTCCCGCCGCCGTAATCTCCATGACGCTATTGCCAACGGCGCACCGCTCCATACGCCCGCGCCACACCTGGCCACCATTCCAACTGACAAACACTTCCCGGCTGGCACTGGCATTGAAGAATCGATACTGCTCTAAGAGCGGCATGCGAATAGTCGCACTCAGATCGGCACAGCCGTGCCTGTCATAGGCAAAGGCACACGATTCGAGTCGCGTCGTCAGGTCGATTGGTTCGGCAATATTTGTATCAATAGCAGTCAGGCTGTAGCTCATTCTGGCACCAAATAGCCACGGCGGCGCGTAACGGTGAACGTGCTGCTATAGACCGCGCTGGCACTATCGGCAACGCGGTACGTGCCTGCGAACCCAGCCGATCCGATACGGGTCGAGCCTGCCATCAACACGCCAGATAAGTTCGTGCCGGATTGCATAATAATCTGTGAACCGCCAAGCATGGCAGTTGGGCCACGTGCAACGCCTGACACGCGTCCGGTTTGTGCAATTGGCGTAAGATGCGTGGTGATCCGGTGATCCAAGATCTCTTCCACCGTGTTGCCGTTGCCGTAATCGAAATAAGCAAAATTCATATTGGCGACATTGGACAGCGCTGACAGTCGCAAAAACACAAAATAATCAATCGTGTAGCCGTTGGCGGCGTCCGCAACCCGTCCGGTTAAGGTCATGCTGGCAATTGGCGACACGCCTGACACATACAGTAACCCAATCACATTTGGCTCGGCCTCCGATCCAACCGGAATGCCGCCCCCCCAATGCTGGAACACTTTCGCCGGTGTTGCTAACACGCTCGGGCCGCCATCGGTGGTAACCACGAAAATCAACGTCGCATCCGCAGTGACTTCCAACGCATGGGCAATGATCAACCATTGGCCTTCGGTTTGAATACCCGATGGGAAGCCGGTGATTGCGCCGGTCGAATAATCCGTATTGGCGGCGGCTGGGTTGAAATCCAACACCGCTCCACCACGTGCATTGGTTACGGCGGTCGATCCCCAACTGGCGGCTCCGTTAAACAGTTCTGCCTCCATCACCTGAATATCAGCAGCGGTAGGCGACGTGATCAACATGTGCGATGGCAGAGCAGGCGATCCGGTCGCACTTGGGGTTGGCATCGTCCACACGACTTTACATGGCGACGGGGTATGATGATCGGGAAGGGTCACGCTCCACACCGTGCCAGCCGATGTTGCCGAACTTGACGCGGTATCGGTTTCGCCTAGCCACAACCCGCCACGTACAATCACCATAGTTACATCAATCGTGTAGCCATTTAACGAACTATTGAACGTTGGCGACAGTTTCACACCGCTGGTTTTATCCCCTACCGCGCGACCCAACACGATATCCTCATACACCAACTTGCCGCCGTTTGGCATGTATTGGATCGTGACTGCCGTAACGGTCAGATCGCCATCGGCAAACCGATCCGCCTGGTCAAGCAGGCGCGCCAAGACGTTGAGACGCGAAAGGGCATTGCTGGCATTGTCGCCAAAGATGGTGACTTGTATTGATTCCGTTACGGGCATATACATCCGACCATCGATCTGATCAGAAGAGCGCGCGGCGATCTGTGGCGTCCAACCGTCTTTGGTGGTGAGGCCATAGGGGTTGCTTCGATTGTTCCAATCGAAGTCAATAACGGTTGAACCGCTAACCAATCGTAAGATCATGTCAGTCTCCGTGATGAGGCGCTACGGGCTGAGTCGTTCATAATGCCCGTGGTTTCGACTTGGATGAGATTTCGCAGCCAACCAAGGCCGCTATCGTTCAGCGATACTTCGACACTCCCGCTCGCAGCGGTACTTGCGGTAGGCGCACTTGGGGCTACACCTGAAATGCCCATGCCGCTGAAGCTGGGCAGGCTTGATGTGACCCGGTCGGCACTGTCCGCAATGTAACTAAACCAATCCGCCAATGGTGGCGGGCTGTGGCCTTGCAGCCAGGAGGGGATGTCAATTGAACTTATCGCATCAGCCAGTTCGCCAAGGAAGGTAATAACATCTTTGACGGCGTTGCCAATATCGCCAAACCACTTGGCGATGCCTGACAACGGCCCGCTCATGCCATCAATCGCCGGTCGGAGTATTGTACCAATCGTGTTGGCAAGTGTGGTAATCGCGGGAACAATCGTGCCAGTGATGAAGTCGCCAATGTCCTTGAAAGCGGGCATGAGGACGTTTGTCCAAAGCGCGGCTAGCAACTCAATTTCTTTTTTGACCAGCGCAATCGCGACGTTCGCCAGTGCCGTGAGAATCGGGATAACGTTGTTACTAATAAACGCCCAGATGGCATTGAGTGCCGGAAGCAAGGTGTTGGTAAAGAAGCTGGCTAACGACTGAATGAGCGGTGGTAAAGTGCGCCCGATCCACTCGGCAATCACCGACAGAATCGGGATGAGCGGGTCATTAATAAACGCCCAGATGGCATTGAGTGCCGGAAGCAATACATTCGTAAAAAAGTCACTTGCGGCTTGAATGGCGAGCGGCAAGTTCTCACGCAACCACGCCACTAATTGCCCGATCAGCGGGATGACGGGATCGGCAATGAAGGCCGCAACCGCCTGAATAGCAGGGAGTAGCGTGCCATTCCATAAACCAACCAGGGTCGCAATCGCACCCGGCAGGCGATCCATAAACCACCCAGCCAACTCAGTTAAAGCGGGTTGAATCTGCGATTGCCAGAGCGCATACAGCGCGGAGAGGATCGGCAACAGCACCGTATTCCAATAGGTCGTGAGTGTGGCGATCGCAGCAGGGATCGCCACACTGAACCACGCCTGAAGCTGTGTGAAGACCGGGAGTAGCACTTCATTGTAGAGTGTATTCCATGTAGCCGCGAGTTGGCTGGCCCCACCGCCCGTATCACCAAACGCGCTGGCCATGCTCTCAATCGCTGGCATCACAGAGGTGTTCAGGAAGGCAACCACCTGATTAAGAATAGGCAGCACCATGCCACCTAATGTCTCCATCATCTCGCCCCAGCGGTCGTTGAGTTGCGCCATGCCGCCGTCAGCGTCGGCTGCCGCTTTGGCACTTCCGCCAAACTCCTTGTTCAACTCAGCCAAGATCACGCCCTGCGCACCGGCCATATCACCGGCTTCCTGCATGGTTTTGATCTGCTCTTTTTGCTGGTCGTTAAACGTCACCCCGACGCGGCCTAGCGCGGCAACACCGGCGATTGGGTCGTTGAGTGCCTTGCCAAGCGCCATGGCTTGCGCTTGCGGTTCCGTGCCAAGCGCTTGCGCCATGTCGGTGGCAATTGAGGTGGCTGCATCGAACGCCGCGCCTTTAATGTTGGTGAACGTCAGGAGGAGGTTTTGCGCGTTCTGGATCTGGTCATCACCAAACAGGCTGTTACCGGAGGCTGCCGACAGGCTTGCGGCATAGTCGGCAATCTCTTTGGCGCTCTTGCCCGCCGCCCCGCCAGTTGACGTGATCGTGGCCTGGGTTTGCGCCATGACCTTGGCAGCTTCACGCGCATCGCTGACGCCACCGGCTAGGGCTGCGATACCACCGGCTAAAAGCCCCGCGCCCGCAGCAACGCCGATACTGAGCGCGCCTTTGATGACGTCGCCAATTTTGGCAAAACCACCCTTGGCTTTCTTTTCAGCGTTGTCAATGCCCTTATCTAAACCGTCTAGGTCAACGGTTGTTTCGATGGCAGCAGAGCCTAAGACGTCATTAGCCACTGGTTACCACCTTAACCCCTTGGGAAGCGAACCATTCGGCAGCAGCCACCGGATCGATGCGCTCTTTTGGCATCGGTTCAATTAGAGTACGCGGTGCGCGAAGAATAGCCGCGTCGGCTTCTAGCAGAGCCATCATGCGGCGGTAGTCTGATGGCTTGGTGTGTGGAGCCATGGACGCAATCGCGGCGTTGTAGACCGTCTCCGCACTGAGTGCCTGCCAGTAGCGGCTAATCAGTGCATGCACCCACATCGGCCACATTAAGATACGCTCGGGGTCGTGGCCCGCGAAGATGAGCCGGACAAACGACGGCCCCGCGTCACTGGCTTGTCCGGCTTTGCTTTTGGGCTGGCAACAGGTTGCTTGCCACGCCAGTAATCAATAAAAGCGCTCTTCTTGCCAAAGGTCATGGCCTTAATGGTTGCAGGTGCGAGATCGGGAATGAGGATCGCAATCAGTTGGTCGGTCGTATCGCCAATATCCCCGCCTGCAATGACTTGCTCATCCGCTGTACCTTTGTGGAGTTTCGTGAGTGCCTGTGTCACTCGCTCCTGAAGGCGTGAGAACTGCGCGTACTCAGCAGGCCCGAGATGGACAATCATACGCACATCGTAGACCTGCCCAGCGAGCCGCGCGGTCAGTTTTTCGGGGATTAGTTCGTCAAGGCTGAATGGTTCGCTCATTACATCCTCACTAACTGGTTTGTGCGGTTGTCCAACCCAAGCGGTTGCCGTCTGATTGCGCATCGTCCTCAAGTACCAGGAACGTGCATTCGAGTTCGGCGCGCGCGGTCTTGCCACGTGTGAGCGACAAGGCTTTCTCGAAGAACCCGCGCGGGATGTACCACTGTGCGGGGTAGTTGCCGAATGGGCTATCACCATCGCCGCGTACTACTAAGGCATACTCGGTTTGGGTGTAGCCGCTTTTCAGTGGCACCCGTGATACGTTCGGGCTAGCGGCTGTTGTGATATTGGCGATCGAGGAGAGGATGCGCGCAAAGTGGTTGTGCGTCAGGTTCGCCAGGGTGAACATCACCTTGACATCCTCTTGTGGCGTAACGCCCTTGACCGCGCCTTGGTGGTCGTTGTCATAAAACAGCGTTGCGCTCGCATCCTTTGACTCGGTTTGATCGCCGGTGGTTGCACCAAGCTCAACCCAACTGCCGGATGGGGCGCTCGTTACGGTTGGCTCAGTCGTGCCGTAGGGGGCAAGATAGACCTTGCACGGCCCGACTAATTGTGCGTAGGGGGTATTGACTGCCATACAAAGACTCCTTTAGACCGCCTGATCGGCGACTGCTATCCGTAGGACGGTGCGTGCCACATCGAGCCGCCCTCCGTCGCTGTTTTGTAGGTCAAGATCTTTATCAAACTCCACTGAATCGTTCGTGGCAATCCAGTAGATCAGTGCCGTTTGTCCATCGGGGCAAAGCGTGGTGGTACGAATGAACGCCTGGCTAATCGCACGAACGCGGTCAAGGACTTGGCTCGCCAGTGTTTGATCGTCGCCATAGCCCAGCGCTTGAACCCGCATCCTGATTTGTCCGGCCTGGTCATCGGGCTGTTCGCCACCGGTCGGATGCAGTACCAATGCTTGACTGCCGTTTGGCCACACATCTATACCACTCTGTGTCAGCCCATACCGATGCCGACTGCCGATCCTGTCCTCAATCAGCAACGCCAGATCGGCGTCTGTTCGCAGGTAGCTTATCACGGCGGCTAAGGCGTCAATCATTCAGCAGTCCAATGCTTTTTATAGATACTGATCGCATCCGGCTTCACGCGCCTGACCGCAATCGGGAAGAAATCGTACAAGGCATTGATTCGGCGTCCATAGCGCACGCCCTTGGTTGCGACTCGTCCGGTTACCTTTGAGCCGTGAATGGTTGCCGCTTCACCCGTAATCGAGCGTTGCAATACGCCCGTGCGCTTACCGTGGCCGGGGTAGAGTTCAGCTTTCGCTTCGGCCTCAATCCGCAGATCAATTTCCGTCAGTGCGGCTTGTGCGGCCTTGCGGGCTTTCGCTTTCAGTTTGTCCCCGTACCACAGCATGCTCATGGGTATCTGCCTTGATGAGTGCCTTCACCTGACTGCACTTGATATAAAACACGCCATTAATGGCAACGACGTTGCCTAGTGCGTGCTGTTCTGCTATTTGTGTTTCGGTCATCCGACACGCTCCAATTGTGCTGAAAGATGTCTCACGCTGCGACCGCGCCGTTTCAGCAGTGCGCTAATCCGAAAGATCGCGGCGTCTCCACTGGCGACCGTCTCCACATCGCCGCGCTGGTCGGTAATGTTTGTCACCTGATCGGCTACCCGTACATCGGCGGTTGGCACAAACAGCATCAGGTAGGTCGTCACAATCGCCGCCTCTCCGGTTGCCGTATCCATCACGCGCTGCGTTTTCTCAGTCAGGCGACAGGCCACGCCTGCTTCCGTCGTGGTATAGGTCTTCCGGTTCGCCTGGTAGCCGTCCTGGTTGGGGGCGGTTGCCCGTTTCAGGTCACAGGTGTGGATCAGATGCGCCCCGACACTCATAGGTTTCCCCATCCGCTACCAACACATTGAGCCGCACGACCACCGATTGAATGCGCGTATCCGCGATCTCTACCCGGCTATCCGGTGCGAAGTCAATCCCATCCATCCCGCGAATGCGGAAGCGACCGCGCTCCAGGTTATTGACACTCACCACAATTGTGGCGTGACCGGTGCTATCCGTCGCGACGATCATTAGGCCATCCGAAACGCGCCAATGGTCAGCGACGTTACGCCCGAGTAGGTTACTTGGACGAACCCATTCGAGTCGTTGTAGATGTCTGGCGGAAACGGGCCAGTCATCTTATCGCCGGTGGTGAGTGGCACAACCACGGTGAGATCGGTAACCGCCAAACCATCAATGGTGGTCTGTGTTACGAACGTCACCGTGATGTTGCCGCCTGAGGTGTTTTTGATTTGGGTGAACGTGCGCCCGTTATTGGCGAACTGATCGCCGCCGCCCGCCGCTGCTGCGTAGGTTGGCGTGATGCCCGCGCGGGTAATATCTTGAACCGTTAAAGTCGCCATACTTATATCTCCTGAAAACTGAGACGGCGGTACAGATCGCGCCGCTTTGCCTCAAAATCACCCGCCGTGTAGCTGTATTCGGCCGCGACTGATTCGGCCTGCATCGCGGGCTGCTCAATCGCGAGGCGTACCAGTTCGATAATCACGCGCCGCCGTTTGGCGCTGTCGTCAATCGGCACATACACCACACTGACAAGCTGCCCCCAAATCGTGCCACGCGGCAAGCGCTCGATGCGTCCCTGGCCCGGCCATGCGTAGTAGTCAGTCGTGTCAAGTGCCGTGCCGGTGCCATCAAGCGCTTGGTACTCGGTGATGCTGGTGATGCTCACGAACGGGCGTTTGAGAAACAGATTGCTGCTCGTTGGACTGATCGCCTCAGTGACGCTCACCACTCCATCGCCATGCACGCCAGCGCGTCGGATAACCTCTTCCTCTTCGTTGTCAATCAGATCCTGAATGGCAACGTCAGTCAGATCGGTTTGAACGCGCTGGCGTACTTGTTCGACGGAAACCAGTGTCATCGTCTGCGACCTCGGAGCATCTTATCGGCCTCTGGTTCGGCAGGGGCTTCCACAAGCACATCGGCCTCTGGTTCGGCAGGGGCTTCCGTGGCAAACGAGCCAGGGGAAGCCGCTAACAGCAGCCGTACTTGAGCGTCGGGCAGGTCAAGTACCTGCCCGGGCGAATACGCCACATGGTCAACAGACGCATACGCAATCACAAAGAGTTGCATCAATCACCTCACGCTGGTAAGAGCACGCCAATCAGGATGGCATCAATGTCGGCAGTTACCGGCAGATAGCCCGCGTCGGTTACGACCGACACGCCAACGATGCGGCCAGCAGCAATCGGGGCCGCGCCCACACGCTTGACCGCGCTTGCGCGCTGCGTCGGGTCGGACAGCGCCGGTTCTGGGCCACCAGCGATGACCGTACCGTTATCACTGACCTTGCCGGTCAGCGTACCAGCGGTTAGGTCGGCATTGCTATTGACATTGAGGCACAGCGGATGGAAGGCGTAGCCGGTTGGTACCACAAAGCCCGTATTGGCTTGTGCCATGGTCATCGCCGTAGTAGCAGCCGCGCCTGGATTGGCTAAGGCAAAGATGATCGAGACCGGCAATCCCTGATCATAGGTTAACTCGTTATTCGGCATGAACGTATCCTCCAGATGGTTGGTTAGACCGTGATATTGCGGATGCCAGCAGTGTGCGTGTTGGTTGAACGGGTGCCACGGGCGGCGATCGCCTCACGCATCGAAGCCACCAAGATGAATTGGCGCTTCTGAATATCGCGGTCAATCTCAATCAGCAGATCGCGCCGGAAACCCAGGTTCCACATGGCGCGGTGGTAGATGCTTAGGCCGCCCTTGGTGTTGTTGCCAGCGGTTACTGACTGCTTGCCATCGGCCTCTGACAAACGGTACACCGGCGATGGGATGATTGGCATACCACGGTAGGTAGCCAGTTGGCCCGTGAGCACGGTGGCATTCGCGCCGAACTTCTCAATCGTGGCCACTTCAGGGAAGTTGGTACTATTGAGGAAACCATTGAGGTATGTGCCGATGTCGCAGGTGATCACGGTGTTCATTGGATCGGTGGCGTACTTGCCCATCAGCACCAGGGCGCTGCTGAAAATGGTTGGGGTAAGCGCCGCTGCTGCGTTGATCGTCATCGCGGTATTGTCTACCAGATGCTGGCGACGAATGCCGTTCTGTCCATCCGTAAGGAAGAAACTGTCATCAGCTGGGTCGCCATCGTCACTGTTGACGTTGCCGGTTGCAGCGTTGGTGCTATCGGCATTGATGGCGAAGTCGTCAATCATCTCCGCACCCGACCGGCCAAGCTCAATCCGCATGGCGGGCATCAGCGCAACCACGCTATCCTCATCCAGCGTATAGCTCCATGCCTGAGTCGCAACGAGTTCGGTTGCGGTAAGGGTAGACTTCGACGTGGCCATATCGGGCGAACTGATCGCCTGATTGGCGGTGCCTTTGCGCCATGTCGGAGCGCCGAAGCCCGCCGGAATATCCATCGGGTTCGAGGTCATCGTAATCGGCATAATCGAACCAGCTACGCGGCTCTGCATAAAGAAGTCCAGCCAAAGCTGTGCAGCCATATTGGTTGGTACGTACTCATCACCCGCGCCGGTTGCGGTGTCGGAAAGCGCCTTGAGTGCGGCATCTAAGTCGGCAGATGGGGCAGCGGCGCGATCCGGGGCCATCGCATACGCCTTGCTCATCAGGCGGTGGGCTAGCCACAGGTCAACCGGCTGTACCTTGACGTTCATGTCACGATAGAACCCAGCCTCGCCAAATGCCTTGATGTGGCGATGGTAGCGGTTGGACTTGGACACCGTGCCGTACGACTCGGCGGGGATGCCATTGCCAGCCATGCCACGGTAGCGCGGCGCGTTCGCCTGTGCTTGCAAGTCGCCAATCGCCTTGACAACCACCGCAAACTCTGCCTTGAGGCCGTCCATATTCGTGGTGGCGTTGTCTTTCCCGCCCTGAATGGCGTCGGTCAACTCTTGCAGTTTCTTGATCAGTTCATCCATGGGTCACTGCTCCTTTAAGCGTGTCGAAATAATGATGCAGAGCCATGAGGGCGGCTGCATCAAGGTCGGTACTATCGTCTACAATCGTGCGTATTTCGACGCTCAATTGATTCATTCCATCGGTTTCGTTCATAAGTTGTTGGAGCACCGCGTCAATCCCATCGCGAGCATCCTTGAGTTTCTGCTCATTGACCGCAGAGAGCACGCGCCCGGCCTTGAGCGCCTTGGTGTAGGCGAGGTAGGCTTTGGGGTAGGCTTCCTCAACAAGACGTAGCGCTTCCTGGTTGGCGGGGATCGGAACGATTGACCACTCTAAAAGTCCCCAACTGGAGAAGTCCAAGCCCCCGCGCTCGTTCGGGATGGCGGCGAATGGCTTGAAACCAATCGAGGCCGTCTTGACCCATTTGCCACCCCAGAGCAGCAACACGATGTTTTGCGGATCTTGGTCATTGGCGGCGGGGCGCAATTCAAACTCGGCTACTAATCCCTGATCGGTTACTTCAAGTTTTGTCGTGCGTCCAATCGTTGCCCACGGGTCAAAGTAGTTATGTCCCCACTGCACAATCGGGTTTTTGAGGTACTCATCAATCTTGCCGCCTAATGGCAGTACCCGATCTTGATCGCGGTCGAACGATGGGGTTGAGATCAGGATGCGCCCACCATCCTTGCGTGTTTCGAGAATGGAGATATCAACCTGCTTGTGCACCACTGGTTCGACTGTGCGTTTGACGATAACTCCATCCGCACCCGCAATCTCATAGGACATCGAAGTGGAGAGCAGGTGTTCGGGGATAATCCAAAACTTACACAGACCATCGGGATCGATCATACCGCCCACGATTTCGCAACTCGCGCCGCCCTGGTAGAAGATGCAGTTCGCGCACGTCAGGCCCTGAAGTGCGTCGGGGTTCGCAAAGCCATTGGTGTACTGCGCGCCGTTTGGGCCAATTGACCAATCGAGCGGGCCGAAGGTACTCGCTAACTCACTCAGCCATTCGTACAGTTCGTACTGGCGAGCGGTTAGGGCGGGCATCGATTCTTTGGTTCGGAGTGGAGGCATTACGACTCCTGAGATCAAAAAAAGCGGCGAACCCTCCCGTGTAGGAAGATTCGCCGCTCACATTTGCAGTGTTCAGCTTAGGTATTCAGTTGTGTGCAGTATACCACAAGCGTCAAGGCACGCGCCGATCTTTACGGGTCACTATCGGAGATGGCCGGTCTACTATCCGACAGAGCAACTGCACCGCACTCAGTGCCTGGTCAATCGTGCGGTTGATCTCGGCTTTCTGCACATCCGTCAACGGCGGGCGGGGCGCGGGTGGTTTCGTTACTTGCTCCATAGCGCTCCTCTAGTCGAAATGTGGCGCAGCAGTTCGCACGCAATTGGGATGCTGAATCGGGTTCGCCGCGTACCAGCCAAGCGTTTGTACCGTGCCGTTGAGTTGATTGCAGATGTCATCCGAGTCTTCCGATCCGCCGTCCAAGATCGTGACCTTGCTCACACCGACATCTTGAAAGCGCCCAACCGTGGCGGTGGCTTGTGCATAGGTGAGCTCGGTACGCGCAATCGTGCGGGCGCGGTTGGCATAGGTCGCTTCGATCATGTCGCGTAATCCTGGCACGCCGTCCGCGCCGCTCACAAACTGGTCAATCGACCAATCGTGCTCAGCGGCGTAGCCAAGCCGATCTTGAATTGATTGGAGCGTGGTATCGGTAATACCCGTGATGCGATCCCCGCTCTGCTTAATGGCGGCAACCACGGCGGGATCGGCGGGATCGAACGCAAGGTCAACGCCGAGCTGGGTGTTCCAGGTCTCCCAGCTGGCGTGGCTAATGTCCAGAGCGTAGCGCTTGAAGATACCAAACACTGCATCCATATCATCAGCGGTGAGCAGATCGGTAGCCTTTGGCAACGGAGCTTTAGTAATGACACTGCCATTCTGGTGATACGGCACGGCGGCTTTACTTGCACGGCGCGCAACGGTCGCAGCCAGATCGGCAAAGGCTTTTGTAAGATCGCGCTCCATGCGTGTAGCCATTTCGAGTTTGATGCGCCTGAGGGCCTCTGCGGTTTTTCGTGCGCTGGCTTTGGTCACAATCGAGCGGGTTACGGTCGGCAGCGGGGGCACCATATCGGCAGGCACAACCGACGATGGCAGATACCCCGTAGCGCCTGATGCAATCGGTCCCGTGCCTAGCCGTAAGCGCTCTTCAATCGTGTTATACGGTACGCCCATCGCCCAAAGCTTGGTAGCCGCCTCCAGTTTGGGCAGAATGTCTTCCTGCAACACGCTCACGCCCGACAGGTCAGTGGTGATTTGTTCGCCTGGTTTCAGTAGCCCACGCCGTTGATAATGCCATGTCAGGACGGCATCACGGCGTTGGACAAGCGGAAGCAGGGTGAGCGTCCAGAGCGCTGCCTCTGCACCTCTGCGCTTCTCTTCCGTGTCGTAGCTGTCATTTCCGAAGCCCATCAGGATGTCCGGCACGCCGAACGCGGCTCCCACTTCATCGCGGCTCACCTCGCGCTGTGCTAGTCCTTCGGTGTCTTTCGGCGGAAATGAGAGCACCTGAATACCTTGACCAGCCTCTAGCACCATTGGACGGTTCCAGCCTTCGGGGCCTGCGTATTTATCCGTGATGCGCTGCTCTAATCGCGTGCGCTCATCAGGTGTCAGCGACTCTTCCGTCGTGATCGCATAGTCAGGTCGGGCGGCGTTCTTGACGAAATTAAGGCTATGTGCCTGGCTGAAGATGTCGAGCTTAATCCCCGATAAGGCCGCGCTCACTGGCGATAGGCCGCGCCACACCGACAGCGGGTTGATAAACGGATCGTGAATCATCTGGCTTGCGGGGATGCGTTCATGCATCCCGATTACTTCATACTCAACCGGTGTGGGGTAGAACGGGCGGGTTGCATCGGGATACACAATCACCTGATCGGGCCTGCGCACCCACAGCGCAACCGGATAGCCGTTAGCGTTCGGCACTTCCTCAAGAAAGTATTCGCCGCCTAACAGCTTATACACCATACACACCGCCCACAGTTTCGCGGGGTCGTTGGAGTCGTTACCGTGATTGAGCAGAAGCGAGATCGGGTGAGCGGGGATCGCCTGCTTGTTTCCGGTCGTGACTTGCACGGTGAGCGGTGCAATGTTGTTGGCAATTACGCTGACAGCCTTGTGTACCCAGACATACGAGCGGTAGAGGGTGGCATAGCCAACATAGTTTTCTATGGCGGTTGTGGTTACGTCAATAATGCCGGTGCCTACGATGTGATCACGGCTACGCAGATCGGGGTAGTAGGTGCTCACGCTCTTGCCACTCAGCAGCCGGTAGGCACGGCGTATTCGATCAAGCATCAAGATTCTTCCTTCCAGCCAGATAGCCAATCATCAGCGCCGCGCCGATCCAAAAGAGCAACGTCACGAACAAGCCCGCTAAGAGGCCGACCATCAAGAACGGCGACAGGATCAGGAGTGAGAGCGCGTCCACAATCGCACGCCACAGCCGATACAGGACGGCGCGGACTTTGGGCTGGGTACGTTGCCAAAATGCGGTCATACGCCTCTCCTGATACGTCCGACAATATAGCGTAACGCGTCGAGTCGATGGTAGGTTGACTTGTTTTTGATCTCACTCGATGGCCGCCCATCCGCCCCGGCCTCCCAGCTATAGGTAGCGATCTCACCTAACACGCCGGTGCAATCATCAAAGATGAGCAGCCCGCCCGCCTTGATGACGGCGATCACGCGGTCAATACCAACATCAACCTCTTTCACATCTGGGCCGTTTACGGGTAATCCACCCGCGCGGAACTCCTTACGCCATTGGCCTTCGGACTTCGATCCGCCAATGCAGAACGGGATCATCGGCTCATCCTTGAGCAGTGCGGTCGCGTGCTCTTTCGCCGTCAGATCGCCAGCCAAGTAATCGCGGTAGAGGTAGAGTTTCTTGGTTCCCGGCTCTTCGGCAAGCACCACTGCCGATGTATGCGCGCCGCCAAAGTCAAGGCCCATAAAGCGCTGCCATTCGGCGGGAATAGTAAACGATGGACAAGTATGTGCGGCCCTGGTAAATGCTCCATACACCTGATGGGTTGGCTTATCAACATCGTGCTGGCACTCCCTCAGAAACGCTTGCGCGCCCATATCCAAAATCATTGCTTGGCACGTTGCCAGACTCTGTCCTGCCCACGTGGGTTCGCCCTCAGTAATGATCGCTTGTGGCTGCCCATCAACCATCCGCATCTCGTAATCCATCGCCCGTAGCGCCGGATGCGGCCCGCTAATCGTGCGACGGGATAAGAACTTCGCACGCCCATCGGCTAATTGAGCAAACACACTATTGTTATGGATCAGGTTCTGCGCAGCTAAAATCGCCACATCATCGGAGCCTGCTGGGATCAGGGTTTGGGTGATCGTTTCAATCTTGCGGTTAGTTACTGCCAAGCTATCGTGCCGGTCGTCCACATCGTCAAAGATGAGCAGATCGGGGCGCGCATCATCGACCTTTGCGCCACGCGTGGCACTGTCTAACCCGTAGGCTTCGATAATCATCGCTTCCGTGATAAGCCGGTTTCGACGCCAGCCGCGACTATTGCCGTACTTATTCAAGGCGCGTGGGATGCCAACCGTTTCCAGGATCGCCGCAATCGTGGCAACGTGTTTATCGGCTTGTTCCTGCGTGCCACTAACATACAGCACATAGCGCCGGGATTGCTTGACGCACACCGCAACCGCCGCAAGCTCTGCCGTGGTAGATTTACCGCCACCGCGCGGCCAAATGGCAATGAAGGCCGATGGGCGTTCGCCGGGGGTCAGTGCCCATACCCAGTTCCATAATTCACGATGGCGTTCAGCAAAGGCATAGGTAACATAGCTCGGCACCACGCGCGTCAACCACGCTTGCCACGTTTCAGAAAGCAATGGCCGAGAGGATTGGCGTTTGCGCTTTTCCCGTTCAGCGAGCGCGCGCGATTTTGTCCAGTTTAGCGATATAGTCATCAAGTTGCTCATCTGTCATAGCGGCCAATTGTTCAGGAGTGGCATTCATCAGATCGGCGGCGGTGCTTTGTGGTGCTCGCCCATAGCCCCTATCGCGTGCCTTGTTCTCTAGCCAGTAGTGCGATTCGTTCAGGTTGCCTTGCGTAATCGCCCGTACAATATTCCCCTCGCTAATGTCACTCACCCAGGCCGACTCTTCATCGTGTACCGCCTTAACCGTTGCATAGGTGTCAATGTAATATTTGATTGCCTTGCGATCAACCCTGAGTTCACGCGCCGAAAGGCTGATGTTGCCATGCGTCTTTTTGAGTGATTCGATCACTATTTCAATGGTTAGACCTTTAGGTGCGGCCATGGTTCACGCTCATGGGGGAACTATAAGCAATACTTATATACATTATCAATATAGCAATTATGACACTAGGCTTTGTGATGCTATAATATACATATTATTCGTATCTATCTTTGGAGGTATCCGATGCCCACGCTTAATCCTGATGGTTGGTCGGTCGCCGGATGTTCGATGATCTACGCCCCTCGCGGGCAAGCGGGCGAGTACAGCAAATTGGCATCGAACCCCTATCGAGGATGCGGCCATAAATGCGCATACTGTTATGTTCCCAAAGTTTTGCGCATGGAGCGTCCTGAATTTGACGCTGGCGCATTTGAACGCCCTGACTTTCTCAAGTCGCTGGAAAAGGATGCAATCAAGTATCGCGCCCACGGCATCACAGAACAAGTTATGCTGTCGTTTACGACCGACCCGTATCACCCCACTAATAACGCACTCACCCGCAAAGTGTTGCTGATGCTCCAAGAGTACGGTTTGGGCGTCTGCACACTCACCAAAGGCGGTAAGCGGGCGCTTCGTGATTTGGACATCTTCCGGACAGATAGGGATGCATTCGCCAGCACACTTACATCGTTGGATGATGAGTTTAGCCAGAAGTGGGAGCGCGGAGCGGCTTTGCCGGATGATCGTATCAGCACGCTGAAGTCTTTTCACGATGCGGGAATATTTACGTGGGTCAGCCTGGAACCGACCTTGAGTACCGAAGCTAGTTTGTCTATCATTCAGTACACGCATGAGTTTATTGACCTGTACAAGATTGGCAGAGCAAACTATCTGCCGATGACTGGCACCACAGATTGGGAAAGTTACACGCATCGGTGTGTTGAGCTTTGTAATAAGCTCGGTGTAAAGCACTATATCAAGAAGGATTTGCAACCGTTCTTGCCAAGTGGCTATTACAATCCGCGTTACATTGATCAATTTCATGGTATCCCTACTCTTGTCGGTCAACTATCGTTTATCTAAAACCGCCAGATAGTGGGTCATCTGCTTGGCATGTCCGCAGTAATAGCCCTCGAAGCGACTCACGGCATACCCCGCCTGGGTCGCTTCTGTTTGCATCAGCCACGCGCAAACATTGAGATACTGATCGTGCATATTGTTACCGAACCGCTCGACTGCGTGATACAGTGAGCGCGTCGACCAAGCACCGTTCATCTTCACTTTTTGGCGCAAACCATCATTGACCACAACCGCGATCTTTTTTGGGCGCTCACGTTCGCTTGTAAAGAATGCGTGAATAACCGGCCAGGGATCGCCATACGGATCGATGTCAATCAGCGTAGCAGGCAGCCAATCAGCAGCCCCATCAGCCAACGCCGCTATGCAGTCGGCTTTATAGACTGCCCACGTTGGGCGCTGCCCTGCGAGTAGCCGCACCTTGCGATCATCCTTTTCAAACACGACGCCACTTGTAATATGCGCGTACAGTGCCCGATAGAGTTTCCCTGCGCCGCCGTGTGTTTCAAGAACAACCGGCTGGGCTACTTCTCGGAGCGCCTTACGCCGAAGGGCGATCTTCTCTTTTGCGGTGCTATTGTCTTTCTGCAAGATACGCCTCACAAATTGATACGAGGGCTTCGCCACGATTCGGATTCTCCGCAGCCCGGATCGCTTGCTCCACGACCGCCAGTTGTGCTACTGAAAACACAGCGGTAACGGCGCTGGGCTTGGCTGCAAGTGCGCGGCTTCCTTCGCTGCCGCCATCATCGATACTGATTGTTTCCACATCGAATGCGAGTTCGTCTAATAGTTGCATCACACCCGCGTCACTGGTACTCACTTCCCGTAACAGCGCGTCAAGCTTTGCCGCGTCCGTGCCTGCTAGCGCGGCGATTGGGTCAAGCGTAGCGAGAATGAGTGCCTCTTCCTCTTTGCTCACATCGACCCACGTTACGGGTATGGTTGGTTGGCCTGACTTGAGCGCTTCCATCACACGCAAATGTCCGTCAATCAGATAGCCGGTTCGCTCGTTGGCAAGCACGTTTTGCACAATGCCAACCTCAGATAGCACACCGCGCAACGCATCGGCCTGACTGCCGTTGTGAGTACGCCAATTCATCGGATTAGCCAATAATTGACTAGGATCTTCCTCAGAATATTTAGTTATTCTATTTTGCCAAGGAGATGTCGCCATATTCGCCCTTTTACTATATCTCGCACTGTTTCAGGACTGACATCAAATAACTTCCCAAGAGACTTATACCCCGATCCTTGTTCGTGCATTGCACGAATATCTCGTACTTGTTGCTCATTCAATTTACTTGCGGGATTGTTTATTCCAGTGACACTCATTAACCCTGTGTTTATTGCGTGGCGAATGTTTTGCGCTCGTGTAACATACTCAAGATTGGAAACTGCGTTGTTATGCTTATTGCCATCCTTGTGGTTTACGTCGTAACCTTCAGGGCATTTCCCCAAAAACGCAGCAGCTATCACGCGATGAGCTAACTGTGTACTGCTTTTATTTGAAACCCATAAACTTACCACTTTGTATCCCTGTGCGTGATCTGATTGAGTTAACACCCGCCCACTCACTGAGCCGCGCCCATTACCGACCCTGCGAATAACCCCGCTGTCACTAACTTCATACTGGCCATGAAATCCAATAACTGATCGCCATTCCATTGTGTACTCCTTATGGTTTTACGGCTTCTATATGCCGTATTATACCATACCCACGTACACAATGCACGCACCATAAATCGCTCAAATACTAGTGGCCATCGCGGATTAGCCAAAAGCTGATCCGGCGCTTCATCGCTATATCTGGTTATGCGGTTCTGCCAATGTGTCACTCTGGCATCTCCCCTGCTTGCCGCACATAGTAACGGCGCGTTACCGCCGTCACGATTGCGCCCGTGCCCGCCCAGTTCACCACATAGTTGCCAGCCAGGGTAAACGTATAGACATACTCCCAACGTCCGACACTCGGATTGGTGAGTTGCACCGTCGTTTTAGTAACGGTCGTGGCATCCGGCAACGTGATGGTGAGTGTCACCGCGGTTGGGTTGGTTGCAACCCCATCCGCGTCGGTGAAATCAACGTATAGAGTCGTGGCGTCGCCTATGTCATAGCTTGGTATGCGGCTCATGGGTTCTCCCCTGCTTCAGTCTCACCATATCGTTCACCGCTAGTGGCATCGGATGCGCGTTGGCTGCTGCTGCCCGTTGCGGATCGTTCGCCACTGATTGCCGCTGCGAGGCGCGTGCCGGTTTCGGCGATGGCGCCGCGCTCGCTGGCAACGGATCGACCGGGGCGCGAAGTTAGTAGCGCGGAGATATGTTCAAGCCAAGCGACCATGGCGGGTGTGAAATGTTGCTCTCCGACCGAGATGAAGAGCGGTGCTAGGCGGTCGGGGTTAACTAAGAACGAACGCAACCAAACGAATTGCGCATCAGTCAGACGCTGCCATCCAACCTGTATGATAAGCGGTGCGAGCCGCTCAGGATCGGCGGGGCGTGCGCCTGCTAGGAACTGCGTGATAGCACCTGGCCACGCGGGGCTGTTGCGTTGGATCGTAAGCGGAGCCAAGCGATCCGGATCGGTGCGCGTCGACGTTGGCAGCCAGACATTGCCACGCTGGTAGTACGTTGCACCGATCTGAATCAGGAGCGGTGCGAGCCTATCGGGTTGGACAGCTACCTCATCCTTGACGCTACGCAGCCATGTGGTGATAGCGCCGGGTTGTGGTGAATGGATGACACTGATGAGGGTCGGGGCAAGCCTATCCGGTTGCGCGGCAACCTCATCCTTGGTGCTGCGTAACCAGATCGCGAGCGCAGGCGTGGGGTATTGATTGCCAATTGCCACCAGCATTGGCCGGATACGATCTGCCTCAATGCGGGTAGCGCCTGCAAGCAGCTTGAAGAGTGCGCCGGGCCACGGTGGCTGAACCACTTGCACCGTGAGTGGCGCTAGTCGATCTGCCTCAATGCGCGATGCGCCTGGTAGGAGTGTGGTACGTGCCCCCGGCCATGGCGGTTGTTGCACCTGGACGGTAAGCGGGGCAAGCCGATCGGGATCAGTGCGCGCCGATCCAGGGAGTAGCTTGGCACTCGCACCAGGCCAGGGGGGGCTATTCTGCTGTACCGTGAGTGGTGCAAGCCTATCAGGCGTATCACGCAAGCGTGGTGAGAGCAGCGCCTGGGCTGCGGTCGTGTAGGTCGCGCCTACGCTAATCGTCAGCGGCGCTAGGCGGCTGGGCGTATCTTTCGGGCTACGTAGCCACACCGCGCTTGCGGCTGGCCATGGGGGCTGCCGGACTTGAATGAGCGCTGGGTAGGTGCGTTCCTCGGCAGGCGGCGCCGCTCCACTATCGAGCGGGCGCGGCATCCAGACCGACGCACCGGGCAACGCAATACTGACACCGACCGCAATGGTAATCGCTGCACGCACGATTCGATCGGGCTGCCCACCAAGTGGCGCGGGCATCCATGGCTTACGACTGCCCGACATCGTCATGATTTTATGCGGCGCGGATTGACCTGTCGCGTCGGTTTGTTCTGCGAGCAGTAATGCCATGGATTATCCTAATACGCGGTCAGTTCTGCCCAGTCCACTTGCACGGTTGCGATCCAAGTTCCGGTCGCAGGCACGGCCACCGAACGAATACTGAACCCCTCGTTCGCACCAAGGATAATCGGATGATCGCCGTGCGCAATATCCGCTTCCCAGAGCACCGTTCCGGGTGCGATGATCTGCCCGTTGAGCGATGCCGTAATCGGACCCGGTGCGGCCGTGGCCGCAAACGCGAGCGTCTCAAGTGTTTTTGTGCCAGCGCCTAACGCGGCGGTCGTGGCGATGCGCATATCGCCCGATGCCACCAGCGATGATCCCATACTCGTGCGCTTTTTGAGCAGCGCAGCTGGGCTGATCGCCGTACCGCCTGTCCCGGCCACGCTCCAGCTGGTAGACTTGACCATATCAATTTGCACCGGCACACCCGCGGCGAAAAAGGTCGTCGACACCACCGCGCTGATTCGCACCGCGCGAATCGCGCACAAGCGGGTTGCATCGACCCAGCGGAATTGGTAGATTTCGCTGTTGGCCGCGAGGGCGGCGGGGAGAATGCCCGTGAAACCACCGAAGCTATAATGGCCTAACGATCCGTATTCGAGCGGCCGCGACGCGACACGCAGCGCCCGAAATGTTGTGCCGTCAACCTCAGCAACCACGCCACTATTGCCTTGTACCTGTATTGGCATGCTAACTCCTACCTAAATCGTATAGACCCAGTCGACGTTGAATTGACCATACAAGCGCGTGCCCCTGCCGCCCGAGCTGGCCTCCAGCTCGGGCGGGCGTGGCTGTGCCGTCGTAAGGTCGGAACCCGCTCGCCGCTCAAGCGACTCGTTGATCTGATTGGTATTCCAAGCGTAGATGACAAAGCCCACGCCCGCCGTAATACTACCCGCCGCGACCCGGATCGTTTCAACCCAGTGCTCATCGGCTGAGTGATCAGCGCTGGCGGCAATCCGAAGCCACGCCTCGACTCGGCTACTTGCGGCAATAAAGGGTTGGCCCGTAATCGTGGCGCTTGTATCGCTTGCGCCAGGGAACGCGCCAAAATCAACGATGGCTGAGCCTTGTGGCATATTGACCTACCTGCTATACTATTGAGCAGACAACAGCGGGTGGATTTATCCACTATGAATGACACCGCTGTTGTTTTTTTTATTCCTCACAGAATATTTTGGCACGCACATTGACGACGGCGGGCGCGGTGCATTCCAGCGCCAAACGTTGGCCACCCAAGCACCAAAACTCTTGCCCCATCGCCAGCGTAAAATCGCCGCCTTGCTGTGGGTGGAGATACCACTCATCCAGCAGCGTTGTTTTGGTTGGCTCTGCCGACGCGTTCTCACCAGCGGTGGTTTGAATCGTTTCCGAGTCGCTTGACACGATCTTATTGAGCGTGAGCGCGGTATTAGTGCCCGCCGTGGTTGCAACCACCAGCCGAATAAACACCGGTATAGCGGTCGTTGACGCGCCATCAAAGAAGATGCCAATTCTCTGCACTTTAACGCGCTGGTTGGCGGGCGCATTGATCTGTAGAACGGTTTTGGCGGTTGCTGCTGCGAGCGCAACAGCGGCGGAATTGCCTGCGACGAAACGTAGACCGGCCATAGTAGACACTCCTGGTTATCGAAACAAATAAAAAAGGCCCATCCGCCTGAGGAGGCGGAGAGCCTAACCAGGGAATGGGCCTAGAACCACATAGGGCTAGAGGCGATTAAATTGTAGGACTAGTACGTATCGCCGGTGTGTATCGAAACGTGTATGACACCTCGTTGCGCGGAAAGCAGCGCACGTATATCATTTGACGAAAGAAACGCTCGACTACCATCAAGTGGCACGATGATCGTTTTACCATTGCCTGACACATGCGCAAACAAGGTATCTTGCGATTGCCACCCTAGCGGAGGCGATACGGAAAACGTTTCGCCTTGGGTGACAATATGAACGCTCGTTGTCAACAGTTTACTCATACCTTGTACCGGCGTTCTAAATAGCGTACGATCATTAAAAAAGCGGCCTTGAGTACCCGTGCCAGATCGCGCATCTCAGTTGATACTTGCTCTATTGTACGCGATTCGTCAAGCATTGGCTAAACCTCCAACCAAGCGAACGGCAGCGGCGGGTTGACAAGCATCATCGGCTGTGCTAATCGCGGGATGGCGTAATCAATATCCAGTTTCGCCGCGAGGCTGGTGCTGTTGTCATAGCTATTAACATCGGTTGAGGTAAACGAGGTTGCATTGTCGCCAATAAACACAAGCACCATTGCGTTGCCACTGGCCCAACCGGCGCGATTGACAATTTCTTGCACAATCGCCACGAAACTTGCACCGACTGGGAATGAATAATAGGTTGCGTCCGTGCGGTTGATGTTTTCGCTACACGCCACACTGGCGCTGGTTTGCGCGCGGGCAGTCATATCCTCAGCCGCTGCGAACGTTGCGGCATTGTCGGCCGCTTGGCCAAACCATGTGCCGCGCACGTCGTTGAATTGCGTGCCGCGCTTGGATACCGTGAGCGCGGCACTGGTAATCGTTGCACCTTGCGGAATCGTGACGGTCAGAAAGCGAACGCCATACGCGCGATCTGGCGATGACGCCGCGGTGCCGGTCCCCATCACTGCCGCGACAGAGGTGATATCGGCCGAGCCGCCCGCGTCCTGGTAGGCATCGTCAGAGGACGCGCTCACTTGGAGGTTGAGCGTTGTCACTCTGGACGCACCCGACGCACGATGGCATAGAACCAATCAAGAAAGCGTTGCCACATACCTACCATCCAAGCACTAAGCTGATATTCCAGATGCACCACATCCAAAACGCAGCCACCAGGATCGCTACCATAATGAGCACCACGGTTTCACGCGGATCACTCTCCATGCTCTGACTCCGTGCGCTTGTCAAGTTGCACCAACAATCGCGCATTCTCGCGTTTCAGTTCGTCAACCGCGAGTTGTAGTCCTTGCCGCATGCCGTTGTTGATTGCCAGTTGATCAGCTAAGAGTGCGATCTGCGCTTTCAGCTCCACATTCTGCATTTGCAGTTCGTGGATTTGCTTCGATTGGAATTGTTTGTCACTACGCGAAAGCTCCAGATCGGCGCGGGCGGCGGTCAGAGCCGTACTAATCGATACCAGTTCGTTATCTTGCCTTCCGGCGATCCGTTGCAGGCTTTCGCGATGCGCGCGCTCGGCGGCCAATTCTTCGCGTGTGCGGCCTAAGTCGCGCCGCAGTTCGTCAATTTGCGCGCCATAGTCAGGTTGCGGTGCGCTTGGCTCCACCACCTGTACCACTTGCGACGGTGCGGGTGTGCCTAACCAGGACGGCCATTTGAGTTGTATTGCGAGATAGGTCATGGCGTTTTACTCGTCTCGTTGGCTTGTTCCAGAGCCGTAAGGCGTTGATCCATCTCAATGATCCGGATCTCGACCTTGCTGATGATCGACTGCATATCGTTCACATATTGGTTATGGAGTGCGATCAAATCTTGGTGCAGTCCATGCAACATATTGGTTAAGATTTCCGATGCTTCCAGGCTCATCCCAAAACTCCTAGTAATCGATGTATGCGTAGTAGCTTTGCAGCTTTGCGCCGCTCATGGCGATTGCGGCAAATTCCACCAGGGATGCCGTGATAATCGAGTAACGCTCGCACTTCATCAGCCGTACGCTCCGCCTCTTTTTCGGCTCGCGTGTACGGCGATTCATAATGCGGCTGGATAGGCAGTATTGGCGTGTTCGATGTTTGAGTATCGTTCATCCCAACACCCCCATCAGTACATTGGCGCGCTTGGCAATCGCGGCGCCATAGTGATCACCCGGCTTTGCCCAGCCCGCTAACGCGGGGTTATGTGCATAGCCAAGCTCGCGAAGCTGTGGAGCGCTGCCACGCGCCCGCGGCGGGAACGGGCGCGTGGCAGATGAGCGGTACATCAATACGCGCTGTTCGGGTGTTTCGCCGCCAATGATGATCGCGTATTGCAACAGCCGTCCAAGATGTGCGGGGATGGCGTCGGATACCCACGTTGGGAACGATACGCCCCGCTCCCATTGATTGCGTTGCGTGTTGTAGGCCCAGTTGTTTTTGTTGTTTGGTTCACGCTGCTGTGCTACTCCGTTCACGCCGATCCCCGCCGGGTTGCGTTGGGGCCTTGCACACCAGAACGAGGTCAGATCGGCGGTCTCGTGGAGCATCTGGGCAATCGGGATGATCGAATCAACGCCGGTCTCCGTCGCGAGCTTCCAGTACAGATCGAAAAAAGTATCAACCTCTTGCTGGGTGTAGAAGCTCTTTTTATGTACCGTGAAACGCAGCTGCGCGCGGGTTGCTTTGGGGGTGCCTAGGATGGGGCTGAGTTCGGTGTAATTAGAGGGAGCCGGGGTGGTAGGGAGACCGGCAACCCACGCACGAAACAAAGGTTCAGGGCCAAGCGGCGGATGCGCGGGATCGTTCTTGCGGCCTTTGGGCAGCGCAATCGCACGATGACTCACAATCCGTTCGCTACTGATTTGATACCGTTTCGCAATATCGTTTGTCAGCCACGCCAATGCGTCAAGCTGCGCCTGAGGCCAATCGGTATGCTGTATGGGGAGATCGGGAAGGGTGGTGTGTTCGGTTTCGATTCCGATACTCTGTTGATTCGAAATCGTTGCAATGCCTGCGTGCCACGCGACGGATGCTTCACTGACGAGCTGAAATATATCACCATCGCGGCATACGTAGTAATGCGCGCTGACCTTGCTAGCCGGGTTGCACAGCCACGCGAGATCGCTCTTTCGTGTACCGGCACCGTGATGTAGCACAATCGCGCTCACGGCTTCGAGGCGCGGGCTGTAATGTGGACTATGGTACGCTTGGCTGACGGTGTGCTGCAAACGAAAACCTCCAAGAGCCGCGCAAAGGCGGTTGCTCTGGAAGGTTTATTAGCTACAGTATACGTGATCCGTCAAGAGTCTGCTACTACGAGACACAAGAACGCCCCTAGGAGAGGATGTGGCTCTCCTAGGGGCTACCGTAACAAACTAAGAACATTCATACCCGACATATTCAGTTATCACTCATGCCAAGACCAAAAGCAGTTACAGAATGAATCGTTAAGGCTGTGTTGTGCAACACCCCCTCTCGACAGTCTGAGTTTGCAGCGCTGGCTCATCCGCAACTGACAGATTGTACTCGCCTGATTAAAAACGACTATCAATTGACCCAGCGCCATAAAATGAATAATAGCATAGCTGACTCACCCTTGCAAGTGAATCTTGGCTATGCTATTATCCGATTGCCAGCCCCGCCGATCACCGCTCTGGAAGGCTACGATCAGCGGGGTTTGCTGTGTCAATCCTTAAATGAGCCATCATCCTTGCGCTGATGCTTGCTCATGAGGTGCTTACATTGTGGGCAGCGCTTCGTGAACAAACCAATGTTCCAGGCGGTCAAGAACCACCAGGCCAAACGCGGCAACACCATCACGGTACTGGTTGCCATTGTTTCGGTGCACTGGTTACAATCACGACAACCACCAGCCATAGCAGACTCCTTCGATTACAGATTAGATTCAGGGTTGACTTGACAGACGGTAGTAAGATAAAGTAATCATCCGATTACAGAACAGGTATGCTAGTAAGGAGTAAACCATGCAGGAACAAGTAACAATCAAGAGAAGCAATGGCGAATGGACAGTTGCGCCACCAGCCGAGATCCCCGTTACGTTTGTGTTTATTGAGCCAGATCGACTTCCTGTTACGCTTTTGGTCGATACTGCCACCAGAGAACAAATTGCGACGGACTGGCGAATCGGACACCCAACAACATCCTACCAGTACCGCCGTGTCAGTGACCGAAGTGAAGCGACCTTTATGGTGCGCTTCAGTGACGTTTTGTATGTGTGCTAGCCAATGGCAAGAATGTCATCAAAACGGATCATAACGGTACTGGGATTAGTATGGGAGTCTTGCGCCGCATAGGTTCCATAGCGTACCTTGTGATCGGTGCCAGCGACAAACTGATTGTTCCAGTCCTTTGCGAGCCGCTCGACTTCGTCCTTTGCCATCATAACGGCGATGCGATAGGGCGGCTCGGTTTTCAGGTAAATCACAACGGATTGCATAGGTGCCTCTGTAATGGATGACATATGAAACTCTATCTCACTTGGATTATTGCGGTTGCCATCCTGCTGATGGTTGGCAGTGACACCGTGCGGATTGCTATCTCTATGCTGCTATTGGTTGACGATCCTACGGTACACACTATCGGGGTTGTTATCCTTGCACTAGGTGCATGGCCGTTATGGCGAGTCATTAAGTTGCAAGCTGAGCAACAAGCCTTTAGCGGCGCCGCCCGTTTCCTTGACGCTCTACAGCACGATCCCGAAGATACTCAGCCGCACGATTCAGATCGTCAGAACTCGCAGTAGCAAACAACCGCCGATCTTCCAGCTTAATCATCCCCGATTCAACTGCCCAGGCCAAGGCACGCGCCCGGCCATCAGATTCGGTTGCATCAGGATTGGCAAGAAGCACCCCGACATCTTCCCACGAACCACGAAGCGCATCCGTAAGGGATCGTAAATTGCGCGCTGAAGGATCGACGATCTTTGCCGTCCGCAGTCGCCATATGTATTTAACCTGAAGCCCTACCTGCTCGGCAATACTGGTTACGGTAACCTGTTGCACATCCGCAAGCGCCTCAAAATATGCCCCAACTGCTGTTACGCTCATAGTCTCCATAGTACTAACTCCTCTCTGTCAAGTAAATACCCTATAGGGTACATTTCAAACGAATTGATGCTTGACAGGTATCCTTGCCTGCTGTAATATACCTTGTATAGTATCTTTATTCCACACAAGGAACAATTACCATGAGCGAGATCGATCTTCGTGTTGCCATTAGTAGTGCCATCCTCTACGAGCGTGAGCGGCTCGGACTAGCAACGGATGTCGAACTAGCCAAGCAATTAGGTGTTTACCCCAAACATCTTTCCCGCTGGAAGAACGGCCATTTCACCAAGCTAGATAAAACGCTTGCAGAGCTACTACTGCGATCCATACGGCGCGAAACTCCTATCATAATCTGCCCTGAAAACCCTTGACAACATACCCTGTATGGTATATTATATACCCTATAGGGTATTATATTTGTTAAAGGAACGAACCAATGCAACTCCTACACAACGCTTCCGCTCTTGCCACTGGCGCAAGCAAGAACCTCAATTGCAGCTCGGTCGATGCGAATCGCCGTGAAGCGCTGTTGCAATCGGCAGACGCACTTGCGGAAGCGATCAAAGGGATGCGCGCCCGTGGCGAGCTGGAGATTGCCCAACGGCTGTACGCAGAGTTTCGGCAGGCACGGCAATCTGCCAACAACATTGCGCGCCGCATTGGCGCTGAGGAGATTTAGATGAGCAAAGAAGAGCTTTTGACGATCTACGTCAACCTGGTGCTGGAGATGTTCGCACTGCCAACCGAGGCGAAATACGGGATAGATCAGGTAGTGTCGAACGCATACCACGCCTACATCGCAGTTGGTGGCACGAATGCAGAGGCGCTGGCGGCGATACGTAAAGCGCGAGGGGAAGCCAATGAGTGAGATCAAACCAACCCATCGCCAACACGAACGCCGCACGGATGTCGAGCACGAGGCGATGGCGGAATACCTTGAGGAGCTACAGGAAGCCCGCAGGCAGGACGCAGAGGCCATCAGGGAGCGACTAGCGGCACAGTGGACAAACGAGTCCACTGGTAACACAAAACCCCGTCGGTAAACGGGGTCTCGGGAAAGGAACGAACGATGTACACCCATGATTATACACGACTTTATGATATCCGCTACAACCCCGTCTCGCATATGTTTGATCTGTTCTATCGTGGTGAGCAGATTGATCGGCTGCTTCCGTGCTATGCGGATGGCGAAACCGCGATCCTGTTGCACCAAGAAGTCCAACACGCGAACGACGAAGCGTGGGCCTGGGCACTCAATCCCCTGACGGTTGCGGTTGAGATTATTCGCAAGCGCTACCCAGGCGCGGTATGGGGGATGTGGAACGATTACGTAACCGCGTTTGTGGTTGATCTGCCAGTTGATGAGGATCGGCTGGAAGAGATGAAGAAAGCACCCTACGCCGTGATTGTGATGCCGGATGGCTACGCGGTGCATCACATTGTGAATGGCTCGCTGACGGCGCATATCGAGACGATCCGCGTGCCAGTGGAAGCGCCGCGCTGGGTGACAATTTCGCCGTACAAGTTGGCGGCCTAAATGGAGGACTTGCGTAAGTATCGCTTGCCGTATCGCAGCCGTGCGGAGTGGATACGGCGCGCATTGTACCGGCGCAAGATAGATCAAGCGACGGCGGATGCGCTGCTCGTTGAAACGGTTTCGCCGCAAGTCTGCCGAGCGTGCAACAAAACCGGAACGATTTTTGTACCGCCGTTTTTCTACTGTTCGTTGCACGCTCCCGCCTCCTTTCGATCAAAGGATACACCCGATGTCTGATTTTGAAACACATCGCTTCAAACGCGTTTACCGCAAACGGCCAATGATTGAAGGCGCGGCGATCGCGAGCGGGATCTTGCTTGCCCAGCACATCGGGTTGTGGCGGTGGCGGGGGAGTCTGCCGCTGCCAGCTAAGTACGCGATGGGGGTTGGCGCGATCCTGGTAGGCCTCTTCCACGCCTGCAATGAGCGCAACGACCTCAATGCAGCGCTTGACGCAACACTCATCACGATTGCCAGTGGTGCAGTCGTCGGAACCGCGCATCTGTTGCGCAAAGTGCAGTACGAGAAAGAGGAGCGCCATGCCCGCGCACGACAACCCGCGCGTCGGCAACCTTGAGGACGCGCTAGCCAATCTCAATATCGCCGTTCGCTGCATTGTGGATAGCCAGGCACGGCTCGGGTACACGATCGATCCCTTGGTCAAGCGCTGGTTAGAAACCGCAGACAGCGCCATTTTAACCGCGCAACACTACACCAGTAGCGAACTGGTGCAAGGCAGAAGGGTAGCACGCTAGGCCGGATGTCGGCACAGCGAAACACATATAAGGAGCAACACAATGAGCAGCTTTAGCGAACAAGTAACCGATCTGGCGGTCATTGACAACATGCCAACCGTGGCATTCGAGCCGCCGCGCATGTGGTGGCACAACGGAATTAAGCAGGCAAAGACTTCCGGCAGTTTCTACACCCGCGCATCGGAGTTCCCGAACGGCCTCCCCACGCCGTGGGCAAGCGATGATCGGTTTGAAGGCGAGCAGGGCTACAGCACAAGCGCGTTGAAGGTTGCAGTGCTTGCCAAGCGCACACAGGCGTTTGTCAAGCCAGCGGAGCAAGGGCAGCCGGTTGAGTGGCTTACGAAGTGGCGCGCGGGCGCATCGGTTTACACTGAGCTTCTTTGTCTCATCGAAGGCTACGATGGCCCGGTGGTATGGGCCGCAAAAGGGTTGACCGGTAAGAGCGTGAGTGAGATTTTACGGAGCTATGAGAATGGCCTGCTGAAAGAAGCCAGCCGCGTAGCCAAGCGTGCGCTTCCGCTTTGGGCGTTTTGGTTGCCGATTAGTAGCAAGCGCTTGGCAGATGGCAAGCCAGCGTATGAGGATACCGGCTACGGCTCATGGGTAACCCCGCCCGCCTTAGTTCTCCCTGAGCAAGCTATGGACGCGCTGTATGTTGGTAACGACCTCATTGCGACGGGTTCGGACATCTGGAATGAACACGCAAGCTGGAGCAAGTTTCAGCGCCTACCAGAAAACACCGTGGAGGGCGAAGTGGTACAGCCGCTTCAAATCGCCGCCCCTGGTCGCAATGTTCCCCAACTCGTAGAGGCCGATGATACCTATTAAGTGATTATGCGCGTGCAAGGATGTCCTTGCACGCGCCTTTGGTATGGCTATGTTCGCTGACTTTCAACAACATCTGCATCGGGGCGGGGCGTTTGCCTACTACCATGTGCTGCCACAAAAACGCAGCATCTGGTACGAGGTAGGCGACGATCCAGAACCAGAACCAGCCAAGGCCAGAACCAATCTCTATTTCAGTGTACACCCATCACGCATCATCCCGCCGTGCAACGCCAGTGGCGAGGTACGCCCGAGTGAGTATGTACGCTCCCAACTGCGAACGATTGCAGCGATCAATTGCTTGTTCGCTGAATACGACATAAAAGACTACGGAAGTTTAGAGGCAATCGAAGAGCATATCAGCAACCTACCCGTACCAGAACCAAGCTGCACGGTTCTCTCTGGCGGCGGGCTGCACGTCTATTGGTTACTGAAAGAACCGTACACCACCGACACCGAAGATCGCCTAAAGGCGGCGCAGTTTCTTCAATCCAGGTGGGTTGAGTTAGTTGGTGGAGACCGGGGCGCAAACGATTTGACGCGCATTCTCAGAGTGCCAGGATCGCGCAACTATAAGTATGAGCCGCCCCGCTGGGTGGAGTGGCGGCGTTGCGATCTGTCTCGTCAATTCGATGTGGTGCTGCTTGGTTCGTGTCTCCCGCCTATCGTAACACCTGCTCCCAAAATCCCCCAGCCGAAAGATGGCAGCATCGCAGCCTTTAACGAAGCCAACGACATTGGCGCGGTGCTGGAGCGCTACGGCTACAAGTGGCACGGCAGGCGCAAGATGCTTAGTCCTTGGAGCAGCACGGGTCAGGCTGGCGTGACGGTGGATACGGAAACAAACAGAGCCTACATCCATCACGGCAGCGACCCGCTCCATGACGGCTACTGGAAACGACCGTTCGACATCATTTGCATTCTGGACTATCACGGCGATTTCAGGCGCGCCCTGGCTGCCGTTCGTGAGGCGTTGGTATGAGCGTTGCGGATGAACTAAAGAAAATGGGCATGCGTGCTGAACCAGAGATGACGCAAAGCCAGGTATGGATTACGGCCCTTAAAACGATGGGTTATCACTTCCAACTAAACCTTTGCGACGATTCGATTGAAGTGAACGCTTACGGCTCGAAACTCTCTGATGTGATTGCAGCACGCATCCGAACCCAGATGCGAGATCAAGGCGTGCGCAAGGATATGCGCGCCATTGAGGATGCGTACACCGCTGAAGCAGAGCGCAACGCCTACCACCCGATCAAGGATTACTTTAACGGTTTGGCTGGCAAATGGGATGGACAAGATCGGCTACTGGAGTTAGCACGCAAGATCAAGAGCGACAGCGGATGTGTGGAATATGCCGACGGCAGAGTGACGCCGATCCATGCGGTCTACATTGGTCGATGGATGATCGGCGTGATTGCCAAGTGCCTCGATCATATTCAGAACCCCATGCTCACGTTTGACGGTGCGCAAGGTTTAGGCAAAAGCTTGCTTGCCGCCTACCTGTGCCCGAACCTTGAATGGTTTGTGGAAGGCCCGATCAACCCACAAGACAAAGATTGCGATGTACGGCTGATGACCAAACTGATTTGGGAAGTAAGCGAACTCGATGCGACCACCCGCCGTGCTGACGTTTCGGCACTCAAAAGTTTCCTCACCAAAGGTCAAGTAACGGTGCGCAAAGCCTACGGGCGCAACGACATCACGAAGTCCGCTATGTGTAGCTTCATCGGCACGATCAACAACACAAGCTCAGGGTTCTTGGCTGATGAAACCGGCTCACGTCGCTTCCTTATCGTGCGCTTGACCTCGATTGACTGGACATATCGGCAGATAGATCGGGAACAACTCTGGGCTCAAGTCTACCATCTGTACCGCGAAGAAGGTCAGATGCCCGAACTGACCGCAGAAGAACGAGCAGCGCAAGAGCGCATCAACAACGAATACAACATGGATAGCCCGGTTGAAGATTATGTACGGCTGTATTTTACGGTCACAAATGAACCTGATGACACACTCACAATGGGCGCAATCTTAGAACACCTTGCTGAAAAAGGGCACCGGCTCCACGGCAGCGAGCGATTACAGGCCATGGAGGTTGCGCGTGCGCTCACATTGCAGGGGGTTAAAAAGATACACACTCGGCAAGGGAACTCCTGGGCAGGGGTTGCGATTAAGCGGTGAATACCTCGGAGGTATTCACAGGGTAGTCACAGGTATTCATTTGGCTTTCTAATGCGCTTGTGAATACCGTGAATACCTCCGGTGGAATATTAATCTGTAGATCATCTGTAGATATATAGGGCCAGGGTACACACGCAATAAAGATAGAGGATGTAAATCAAAAAGGTATTCACGGTATTCACAGGTGTTCACCAGCGCATTAGGAAGCCATAAACGGGTATTCACACTGGTGTTCACACAGCGCACAGGTATTCACAGAGGAGCAAGCTATGCAACCACACCTTACCGCAACCGACGAACACGAACTTGACGCATTCTGGAGCCGTCCCGCGCGTCCGATGAGCGCAATAAACCAAGCATTCACCCCCGGCTCAGTGTCAATCACCACAACGTGCCGCGCCTGTGGCAAGCGCTCACAACAGGCAACGCATTTGGCCGGGCTGCTGTGCAACGTCTGCCGAAACGATCTTGACCAAACCGAAGCCAAACTCAATGAGCAGTTGCAGAGCATCGCTTTGTTGGAAGCGGCACTGAGTGAGGCGTGGATACAGCGTCAAGCGGAGCTGCCTGACGAACTTGCAGAGCGCTGGTACAAACTGAGCCAGGATAAACAGCGGATTGACAACCAACTCCAAAAAGCAGAGACCGCAAAGCAATACGAGAACGCCGGAACCTTGACGGAAATCGTACAGCGCGTAGCCCATCTCCAAACTGAACGCGACACGATCTATGCGCGCATTGAGCGAACCCGACTCAAAGGCGGGGATCTGGCACTGCTGATTGAAGATGAGCGCAACTGGCAACGCGCACAAGCCGACATGAACGCAAAGCGGCGCGATGTACAACAGGGGTTGCAGGAAGTATCCGCTGCGCGCGATGAGGGGGTGTCGTTTTGACCACCCAACTCAGCCTGTTCGACGCGCCGCCCTCCGTGCGTATGTGCCGTGATTGCGGGGGCGAGCTGCAGCGCTACCTGGGCAAGCTCTTGCCAGGGAGTAGCGACCTGTGCGATGCGTGCCTAGCCAAGCGC
>JANLSE010000484.1:0-11961 GCA_031362265.1 Roseiflexaceae bacterium | reverse complement strand
GAGCGCCAAGTGCAGGCATCCATGTAACCAGCGATAAAAGTGGGATCTGCATTACAATCAACCTCGGATGCTACTAGGTAAAGAGCACACAACGCACACAAAACCTCAGCGCACAGCGCATACGATACATACAGCAACATTCAACAACGACCACTTCGGCTGAGCGCAGCAATTGCACACCCAATTGCGCCTGTTACGACCGCACAACAAAATAGCCGAGTACGATCACAACCCCAACCAGGAACATCAGCGCGTAGCTCCGCACATAGCCAGATTGAGCACCACGAAGTGCTTGTGAAGCGCGCCCAATCAGCTTACCTGGCCCATCGACAAGAATGCCATCAATGCCTTGTTTGTCAACTACATCACCAAGGAATGCGCTCACCTCACGATATGGCCGAATGATAGCCTTGTGATAGGCCCAATCGAAGCCCCAACCAATTTCTGCGCCACGCCAGAGATCGCCAAGGTAACGCACCATTGGATCATCAACACCCAGCTTGATGCGCTTCGCGAAGGTTTTAGTATACATATACCAGCCTGCATACCCCGAACCAGCTGACGCCGCCAGCGTAATGATCGCCAGTACAGCCTGGCCAATAATACGGCCAGTATCAAACACGACCTCGCGCTCATCCAACACCGGGTTAAGATATGTGGCAAGCCAATGTAAGCCAGGTAGATTCATCAGCCCACCAATGATTGTCAAGCCTGCCAACACCAATAGTGGCAGCCGCATTTGGCCGCTGACATCGTGTGGGTGCAGTGTGTTGTCACGTGGGCGACCATAGAAGACTAGTGCAATATGGCGGCCAACATAAAAGGCAGTAACTGCCGAGATGGCAATCAACAAAATTGCCCCAAGTGGGTTTTGGGCCTCGAACCACACATGACCAATAATTTCGTCTTTGCTCCAGAAGCCAGCAAATGGGAAGATCCCGGCAAGCGCCAAGGCACCGATCAGATACACCCGAAAGATCGTTGGCATGGAATCTTTCAAACCACCCATTTTACGCATATCCTGCGTATCATGCAGTCCGTGAATAAGCGCACCAGCACCAAGGAAGAGTAACGCCTTGAATAAGCCGTGACTCAGTAAGTGAAACATCCCTGCCACATAGCCGCCCATACCAACAACCAGCACCATATAGCCAAGCTGTGAGATCGTTGAATATGCCAGAACACGCTTAATATCGAACTGGGTTGCAGCTGCCGAAGCGCCAATCGCAGCTGTCACTAAACCAACGACAACCACCATATTGGTGGTAAAGCCGCCTGCGTTACTAAACAAGACATGGTTACGTACAATCAGGTAGACGCCAGCGGTTACCATGGTTGCTGCATGGATCAGCGCCGAAACCGGTGTAGGGCCTGCCATCGCATCCGGCAACCAGACGAAGAGGGGCGCCTGTGCCGATTTACCAGTGACCGCAATCAGGATCAGGAAGCTGATCGCCGCAATAATACCCACATCGCCAAAAACACCAAGATTCTGTACGACTGTCACAAGCTCGCCAGCGCGAATTAGGTAGCCATTCACCTCAAGCTGTGCGTTCGGAAAGAAGCTGAGTGTACCCATGCGTGAGAAGATTGCTGCCATCGCGAGGAGCATTGCCGCATCACCAATCCGGTTGGCAACAAAGGCCTTTACCGCTGCATCGCCAGGAACGATCCCAGGGGGCACCGATGGCCGCTCAAACCAATGGCCAATCAACAGGAATGAGCACAAACCCACGCCTTCCCAGCCAAGGAAAAGCAACAAAAGATTATCGGCCATCACCAGCATCAGCATGGCTGCCACGAACAAATTGAGATAGGCAAAATAGCGCGCTGGGCGTACATCGCCATGCATGTAGCCGATTGAGTAGAAGTGGATTAACCCACCAACCCCAGTGATCAACAATACCATGACAGCAGTGAGTTGATCGAACAGCAGGCCGAATGGCACACGGAACGTACCGATCCGGATCCATTCCCATAACATTAACTCAATGCGTGGTTGAGTGACTGGTTGTCCAAGCAACACAACGATCGATACGATGGCAGTGATAAACGATAATGCAACCGTACCTGTTGCGATCCAGCCAGCCTGCCGCTCGTTCCGAATGAGGAACGTATTCAGCAAAAACCCCACCAGCGGAAAGGCGGGTATGAGGGCGATGATCCACGTAAACTGGGACATATATGTTCCTCGATGGCAGAAGCCCTAAGACCAGAAACTAGCCTTTGAGTGTACTAATCACATCAATATTGGCGGTGTGCTTGGTGTGGAATATCGCCACAAGCAGAGCCAATCCAACAGCAACTTCTGCGGCTGCGACGACAATCACAAAGAAAACCAGTACTTGACCACCAACATCACCCCGCGCCTGTGCAAATGCTACCAACGCAAGATTTGCCGAATTGAGCATCAGTTCAATTGACATGAACACAACCAGTGCGTTGCGCCGCGTCAGCACACCAATGACACCAATAATAAAGAGTGCCGCGCTCAGTGCAACATAGTAGATTGTTGGAACCATCTGGTTAACCTTTTCTGAAGCGCTGAAGCGCTGAAGCATTGAAGCATTGAAGCAAGACCCAAGAACCGTTCTGCGCTCTTACGCCCTTTCGCTTTACGCTCTACGCTGCTACCTTCGCTTGCACACGCAAATGCAGCACAACAACGCCAATAACGGCGGCCAGTAGAATCGCCCCAGTTATCTCAAATGGCAGCAAATAGGTTGTGAAGAGTGCTGCCGCAACCTGTTCAGGGCTACCAAATAGCTCGTCAAGCACTGGTGTTTGCGCTGCGGTCGCGCCACCACGAAACAAGATATATCCAGCTTCAACAACCAGAGCAGCTGCCAGCACAAGCGCTAATGGCTGCTGCCAACGCCCAAGCTGATCGTGCTCATCCTCAACGCGCTCCGCACCGAGAAGCATAACAACAAACAGAAAGAGCACAATAATCGCGCCTGCATAGACAATCAACTGCACCACAAACAAGAATGGTGCCCGCAACAGTAGATACATCACGGAGATCGACGCAAAGTTAAGCAACAGGAACAGCGCACTATGCACCGCATTCTTGCTGAGTAGCATTGCCAATGCACCAGTGAGAGCAACCGCTGCTGTGATAATAAAAACAACAAGCTCCATAATGCCTCTTACTATTCACCACAGAGGCACAGAGCGCACGGAGGCCGAACAATACATATTTTCCTGTCCGAACCTCTGTGTCTCTGTGTCTCTGTGGTGAGTACACCTGACAACCTCGAATAGAGCAACCACTTCCTTACAAATCGATCTGCGCTGGCGGACTTGGACGGCGGTTCAGTTGTTGGAATACCGGTGGCACCTCGCCATAGCCTTGATCTGGCGGAACAATCAGCATATCCTTGGTATAAATCGAGGCCTTGCGATCATAAAAGGATAATTCGTACTGGTGTTCCAACACAATCGCATTGGTTGGGCAGGCATCCTCACAGTAACCACAGAATATACAGCGCAACAAGTTTATCTCATAAGTCGCCGCATAGCGCTCACCAGGGGAATTGGGCTTGGCTGGGTTGTTCTCAGCAGGAACCACCAAGATCGCATCCGCAGGGCACGCAGCTGCACACAATGAGCAACCAATACAGCGTTCCATGCCATTGGCAAACCGTTTCAGTTGGTGGCGGCCACGAAAGCGCTCACGTACTGGCCGCTTCACCTCAGGATACTGAACCGTAACCGGCTTCTTGAACAGGTATTTGAAGGTTGTTCCCAAACCCTTGAAAATCGAACCAAGCATTGATATCTCCCTGGATCAGCAGTATTAGCTGCCCGCTTTTTTCACCAATGTCACACTCCGGCCTGCTTGTACTGGGCGACTATTGCGTGCAGCCACAACAACGATGACAACAAGGCCGATCACAAAGCTTATCGCACTTGCAATATAGCGATTGTCAACAGCCGGGAACATCACGCCCAGAACGGCTGTCACAGCAACCTGAATGAGCGCCAGCGGCAACAAGATCTTCCAGCCCAAGTTCATCAGTTGATCGTATCGCACCCGCGGCATTGTTGCGCGCACCCATACCGACACAAACGAAAGCACTAAAACCTTCAGTAGGAATGAGCCAAGTGAGAGCAAGCCAAACACAATCGTCGCAACACCATCGCCAGCAATTGGGATCAGGCCATCGCGTAATTGATCGAGCCCTGGGAAGCTCCAACCACCAAGGAAAAGTGTGACAGCGAGGGCATTCATTGCAATCAGCTTGATATATTCAGACATAAAGAACAGCGCGAATTTCATCGAGCCATATTCGGTGTTATACCCACCAACCAGTTCTTGCTCCGCTTCGACAAGATCGAATGGTGCGCGAACGACCTCAGCAGTGGAAGCAACCAGAAAGATCGCAAACCCCAGGAACTGCGGAACAATATTCCACAGCCCAGACTGCTTCATCACAATCTCGCCGGTGCTAAATGTCTCGGACTGCATCACAACACCCAGGATGGCAAGCCCGAGCGCCAGTTCATATGAAATGACCTGTGCAGAAGCCCGAATACCACCGAGCATCGAATATTTGTTGTTTGAGGCCCAACCTGCAATCGCAATTCCATAGACACCAAGTGAGGTAATGGCTACCAAATACAAGATACCAACATTGACATCGGCAAGCTGTAACCAGTTCCCGCCCTGCCCATCGGGCCAGAATCCCAATGGCATGGTGGCCCAAATGATAATCGCTGGAATCACAGCAAACCCTGGCGAAATGAGGTACACCCACTTATCAGCAAGGATAGGCGTTATGTCTTCCTTAAAGAACAGCTTGAGCGCATCGGCAAGTGGTTGAAGAAACCCACCAAATAGCTTACCACCGCCTGGCAATGGGATATAGCCAGCGCGATTCGGCCCAATCCGGTTCTGAAAGCGTGCCAATAGCGTGCGCTCAAAGAGCGTAAAATAGGCAAACATGGTCGTTGCTGCCAACGCCAGAACCAGACACTTGATGATCAAGATGAGAATGCCGAGCCAATCCATAATGTATCCTTATCTCAATCTCTCATTCAGCCTTCTCAACACGCACCATCGTCACGCCACCGGTTGCGAGCCCGGCTAACCCAGCACCACGCACATCGGCAATCAGTACATACCCCTGGCGTAGGCTGGCATCTATCTGGGCTGGGAGTGTGACTTGGCCTGCCTCAGATTGCACTGTCACATGGTCGCCAATTGTGATACTGGAAGCCTTTGCATCGGCGACACTGAGGATGACGTGCGCGGGAACCATACGCGGGGCAAGCTTCGATCCACGGCCCCAATCGCGATTGTCGTAGGCGCGTGGTGCAGCAATGAGTTTCAGGCCATCGGCATTTGGTGCAACAGGAATGCTGATTTTCATTGGCAGTTCGCTCTTACCATCATCGGCTTGTGCTGCAAGCTGAACACCCAGGCCCTCAGCATTCTCGTATGATGTACCATCATAGTAGACCTGCTCGCTCGATTGGCGACCCCAAGTGCCAGTGCCAACTGAGAGATTGGCAATCGTGGCCTGAGCGTAGCTGCGCACCGTACTCGTAATAGCCGTCGTCACATCTTCTGCAACCGCATAATCCCAGGAATTGCTATTCGCCGCGCTACCACTCGCTTTGCCATTTGCGGATGCGCCAACCAGGGCACCTTCTAGAACCATGCTCGCCACCTGCTGCGCCGTTTCCCATACACTTCGCACATCGGCAGTTGTATGGCGCGCTTGGCGGAAGCGCTGCACGCGCCGCTCCGCATTGGTTGTAGTGCCTTCTCGCTCACTAATCGCTGCAAGTGGCAATACAACATGGGCAAGTTGAGCCGTTTCAGTAAGGAATTGATCCTGAACAACCAGAAATTCAAGTGCCTTCAGCGCTTCGACCGCAGCGGGATTATCGGCGGCTGGGTCACTTCCTGCGACATACAGTGCTTTAAGGTTACCCGATTGGGCAGCAGATAGCATCGCCTGAGCACTTAACCCAGCAGCGCCAGCATCGGGCCGAACACCCATATCGATGGCACCGCGTGCATTACCACCATTCGTCAGGCTAATCAAGCCACTTCCCGCCCGGCCAACCTTGCCAAGTGTAATTGCCAAGGCTGCAAGTGGTGCAAGCAAGCCTGCGCCAACCGTGAGGGCGAGCGTACCATACAGGATGATGCCATTTTCCGCAGTTGCAAAGGCACGCGCCGCAGCACGTACGCTCTCAGCGGAAACTCCGGCAATCTCACACAGCCCCTCAACGGTCTCATTTGCTAATACACGCTGAGCAGCAGCTAGGCCACGAATACGCGAGCCAAGGGTTTCAGTCTTTAGGAGATTCTCTTCAAACACCGTCTTCAACATCGCTAGCACAACATGCGGCCCTGTGCCAGCTTTTGGATGCAAGCTGCGATTGGCACTCTTGCCCAGCTTAGTTGGATACGGGTTGATCACGGTGACATCACCGCCACGGTTCTGAATGCCACGTACCCGTAATGTATAGAGTGGAGCCTCTTCTTCGGGATCTGCGCCAACGATCAGAACCGCAGTGCCTTTGCCAAGCTTCGTAAGGTTTGTTCCACTACCAACACCAAGTGTATTCACCCAATGGTCAATCGCTGGGTCGCTTGCCGCACCTGGACGATAATCCAGGTTATTCGAGCCAAGCACCGAGCGGAAAAGGCGTGCAAATAAGAAGTAATCCTCATTCGAGAGGCTTGGGCCAGCAATGCCACCAACCTGAGCGCCACCAACGCTGAGCTTATCGGCAACCAATGCCAGCGCATCGGCCCAGGTTGCAGCGACAAGTTGGCCATTGCGGCGGATGAATGGTGTCGTCAGGCGAGCACTATTCTCGGCGGCACGCATACCAAAACGACCCTTATCACACAACCAGATCTCATTGACAAACTCATTCTCGCGCGGCATTACCCGCTTCAGTTCATTGTGGCGCATATCAAGCGTGAGATCACAGCCAACCGAGCAGTTTGTACACACACTCGGCACCGGCTGGAGTTCCCACACCCGCGCCTTAAAGCGGAAATCTGCCGTCGTTAGTGCTCCAACCGGGCAGATATCGGTTGTATTACCCGAGAACTTACTATCAAATGCTGGTTCACCCTTTGCGATAATCTCCCAATTACGCCCACGATTATCGAAGCCAAGCACCGGGTCGCCAGCGATATCATCCTCGAAGCGCACACAGCGTGAACAGAGGATGCAGCGCTCGCGGTCGAGGTAGATCAGATCGCCAAGCGCAATTGGCTTCTCGAAGTGTACTTTATCGGCATAATCGAAGCGCGAGAGCCCAGGGCCCCATTGCATTGTCAAGTTCTGCAATGGGCACTCGCCGCCTTTATCGCAGACCGGACAATCAAGCGGATGCGATGTAAGCAGGAATTCGAGCGCACCCTTCTGGGTGAACTTAACCTTCTCGGTACCTGTGCGAACTTCCATCCCATCACTCACCGGAGTGACACAGCCAGGCTGTAGCTTGCCCATCATCATGGCCATCACCGGCTTACCATCATCGCCCATCACGACCTGACGAGTAGCTGGATCGACCCTGGGAGTCCATACCTCAACCATACACATGCGGCACATGCCAACTGGGTTGAGCTTTGGATGGTAGCAGAATACTGGTATGGAAACCCCGGCAGCACGCGCAGCATCGACAATATTCGTACCGGCTGGAACCGCAACAGGCTGGCCGTCAATAATCAGGTTGATATCTGGCATTGTTGTATTGTTCTCGCTCTCTAGAGGGTGAGTTTCTAGCGTGCCATCGTAAGCGGAATTGCTGCTCCAGTTGCGTGCCCGTTGGTGCTACCCTTGGCGATCAGTTCATCAAATTCGTGTGGGAACAGCCGTAATGCACTCTTAATCGGCTGCACAGCACTCTCGCCTAATAAGCAGAAGCAGTTGCCTGCCATCTGATTGTAGACATCAGTGAGCAACGGAATATCGCCGGTGCGCCCATGGCCATGATTGATACGATGAAGTGTCTTGACCAAGAAATGGGTTCCTTCACGGCATGGGGTGCATTTACCACACGATTCATGCCTGAAGAACTCATCCATTTTGTAGGCCAATTCAACAGCGCTCACGGTTTCATTTAGAACAATCACAGCCCCAGATCCAAGCATCGTTCCGGCGGCGGCTAGTGCCTCGTAGTCAAGGGTGACATCCAGTTGATCGCCCTTGAGCCAGGGAGCCGATGCGCCACCTGGAATAATGATTTTGGGTGGAATATCATCGACCATACCACCACCATATTCTGGCGAGAAGATCAATTCGCGCAGGGTGATGCCAAACGGCACTTCATAGTTCCCAGGCTTATTGACATGCCCAGAGAGCGAGAAGGCCTTAGTGCCAGGGCTCTTCTCGGTGCCAAATTGGCGGAACCACTGGACACCCTTGCTGATGATCATTGGGACATTTGTCAGTGTTTCAACATTATTGATGATCGTTGGTTTGCCATACAACCCGGCAACGGCCGGGAAGGGCGGCTTAAGGCGTGGCTGGCCGATTTTGCCCTCCAACGATTCCATCAGTGCTGTTTCTTCACCACAGATATAAGCGCCCGCACCACGATGCACAATGACGTCAATATCTTTGCCACTGCCGAAGACATTCTTCCCAAGAAAGCCTTTGGCATAGGCCTGATCGACGGCACGCTGTAACCGACGAGCCGCTGCGGCAAATTCACCACGCGCATAGATAAAGGCAAGATTCGCCTCGATCGCATATGTCGCAATCGCTACACCTTCAACCAATTGATGCGGATTACGGTCGATAATCTGATGGTTATTGAAGGTACCCGGTTCGCTCTCATCGCAATTGCAGAGCAAATAGCGTGGGAAAAGACCCTTGGGAAGGAAGCCCCATTTGACGCCAGCTGGAAAGCCTGCACCACCACGGCCACGTAATCCAGACGCTTTGACGGTTTCGACTACATCGTTAGGTGTCTTTTCCATAACAGACGAGCGGAGTGCTTCGTAACCACCATGCGCGAGATAGACATCGAAATCGGCTATGTTTGGAATATCCAGATCACGCAGAACAACATGTTCGGTCAGGGGAGCCATTGGCCACCTGCTCTCTATTTGAGGAATAATCAGAGAAACGTTTCACAATCGTGCTGAACAGCGATAATCTACCACCGCGTGGGCTTCGTGTCAAATAGCACAAAGTGAAGCATTGAAGCATTGAAGCATTGAAGCATTGAAGCGATGGAACGTTGGAACGTTGGAATGTGTGGGCTTTGCTCTTTGCTCTTTGCTCTTTGCTCTTTGTTCTTTTGTTCTTTTGTTCTCTTGTTCTCTTGTTCTCTTGTTCAGTTCTTGGTTCTTGGTTCTTGGTTCTTGGTTCCGCAGTTCCGCGGTTCTCTTGCCCTATGCTACTATTGGCAAAGCAGTTTTTAGATTGAGAGGATCTATGCCAGAGCTTAATCTCATCAATGCATTTGCGGTATTCCCAGTACTGGAGACGCCACGCCTGATATTGCGCCAGCCGACACTGGATGATGATATTGAGGCGATGTATCGAATCATGAGTGATGCGCGGGTGACACGTTATTTCGGACAATTACCAATAACCACACGTGAAAAGGCAGAGCAACGCATCGTTGGATTCACCGAAGCATTTGCTCAACAGGAGGGGATACGCTGGATGATCACCAGCCGTGAGTCGCGACTTCTGCTAGGCACTTGTGGATTCTGGCGGATCGACGAGCGACATCTGCGAGCCGAGATTGGCTATGAACTTGCACCTGAGGCGTGGGGACAAGGGATCATGACAGAGGCACTCCAGCCGGTATTAGCGTTTGGCTTCAACCAGATCCAACTGCATAGTGCTGAGGCTCAGATTCACCCAGCAAATATGGGTTCGCGACGGGTCTTGGAAAAACTTGGCTTTGTGCAGGAGGGATACTTTCGTGAGAACTACTATGATCCAGTTGAAGAAGGATTCACAGATACTGTGGTGTTCTCGCTGTTGAAGCGCGATTATTTCCGTACCCTAGTATTACAATAGAACTTACGCGCTATGCGAAGATAGCAGGGCATCCTTTTATTGGCCTGGCATCGCGCAAGGCCGAAACACTACTGGTGTATTTGGCATATGACCGGCGGGCGCATGGCCGCGAGGTGCTTGCGGATCTACTCTGGGATGATTTGACCCGCCAGCGCTCATTAGCCAATCTAAGCGTAATGATCGTGGCCAATTTTGCTGAAATTGATTGCCACACGGCCTAGCACATGCTTGTGCCATAGGCGTATCACCCATATAATACGCGCCATATCCGAACATATTCGAGAGGAGCCGCTCATGCGTCTCGATGGCAAGGTTGCGATCGTGGCTGGCGCTGGCTGGGGTGGGATCGGCGCTGCGACCGCAGTACGCTTCGCGCAAGAAGGCGCGCGCTTGGTGATCAATAATACCAGTCGCCCCGATAAACTGGCGGAAACTGCCGAGCGAATCCAAACGATTGGCGGTGAGGTAGCGACGGTCATTGGCGATGTTGCCGCCGCCGCAACCTGGGAACAATTGGTGGCTACGGCACTGGAGCGCTACGGCAAGCTTACAACCCTGGTGCATAATGCGGCCTATGCCGTCATGGGCCGGGCTGTCGATTTAACTGATGAAGATTGGGATCGGACACTCGGCGTAACCCTACGTGGCCCAATCTTAGGAGTGCGGCACTGTATCCCAGAAATGATCAAGGCTGGTGGTGGCACGATTGTGCTTATCTCAACCGTGAATGCCACAATCACAAACCCTTCATTTACAGCCTATAGTGTTGCCAAGGGTGGTCTGAATGCACTCAACCGCAGTGTGGCCTTCGAGTATGGCCGATCTGGCATTCGTTGTAACGCGATCGCGCCTGGCCAGATTGTTGGTGAACGCGAAGCCGCGCGTATGCTTGATGACCCCCTCGAAGATCAACTCTCACGTGATTGCTACCCACTTGGGCGCTATGGCCGCCCCGACGAAATTGCCAACTGTGCATTGTTCCTCGCCTCCGAGGAATCTTCGTTTGTAACTGGTGTGGTGCTTACCGCCGATGGTGGGCTCACCCTACAATCGCCCGAAGCACTTGTGCGGCCATCGTTCCGTTCGCGCTGGCGTGACGATATCCTGGTACCACGCGACAAGACCGAGAAAGAGCGCCGGACGGTAGATGACGACTGATCTCTCATGACCCATGACCAACGAAGGTGGTGTGTGATGAGCGAAAACCGCAACTTCTGGCGCGGCCCACTAATCCGATTACGGGCGCTTGAGGAACGAGATTGGGAACCTTCAACCGATGAGCCTGACACCGAACTCGATCGCTATATCGGTGACATCGGTTTTCCCGAATCAAACGGTATGTGGCGTGAGCAGGTTCAGGACCAAATCAAGCAGATGGGTAAAGAGGATTACATCTTCCTCCAGATCGAGAATCTCGACGGGCAGGTGGTGGGCTTCATCCATAGCCATGAATGTAACCAGCGCAATGGCACCTTCCGTTATGCAATTGGGATTCAGCATAAATACTGGGGGCGAGGGTATGCCCGCGAGGCAGTAACTATATTCCTGCGCTACTTCTTTCGCGAACGACGTTATCAAAAATGTACCACTCCGGTATGTGCCTTCAACGAGCGCTCAATCCGCTTCCATGAGAAGCTCGGGTTTCGCCTTGAGGGCCGCCTGCGCAATATGATCTACACCAATGGCGAGTATTTTGATGAGCTCTATTTTGGGGTGACCGCAGCTGAGTGGGAGCAGATCGATCCACCGCTTATGCTTGAGCGCGCAAAGGCGAGGGATGAAGATTGACGCAAGAACTAAGAACCAAGAACCAAGAACCAAGAACTAAGAACCGAGAACTAAGAACTAAGAACCGAGAACAAGAGAACAACCAAGCCCTTTGCGTCTTTGCGTCTTTGCGTTTTAGTGCCCTTGTCTTGTGAGATGGCCTTTTGCTCTTAGCACA
>JANLSE010000486.1:0-2113 GCA_031362265.1 Roseiflexaceae bacterium | reverse complement strand
CTGCGACACCAACTGATTCGGCAATTTCGGCATACGAAAGGCCTGCAGTTCGTAGCGCCAGGATCTGAATTTGCCGCTCGGGAAGTTGCCCAAGGGCTGTGCGTACCTGTTGGTGCCGTTCATTGCGCAAGATCGTCTCAGCGGGATCTGGTTCGTGTTCAAGCTCTAACCGTCCAAATCGCTCCTGCTCACGGCGCTCACTACGCAACATATTCGAACCGCGATTAAGTGCAACGCGACAAAGCCATGCTGCGAGTGATGCCTCCGAATCGAGTTCGGGTGGCCGCCGATAAAGCGCAACAAATGCTTCCTGTGTTGCATCCTCAGCCAATGCATGGCTAAACGCTAACGTAAATGCTGCACGATAGACGCGCTGGTAATAGCGAGTGAAAAGCGCCTCGAATGCATTCCCATCGCCGCGCTGAAACCGATCAAGCAGTTGTTTGTCGGTCGCACTATCCATTATGTTCCAACTATGTTCCAATTGCTCTAACACCCGTTTCCATGAGGTATACACCGCTGCGAAGTGGTTTGTGACAGCCTATTTTCATTTGACAAACGGCTTTGAAAGCGCTATTATAGCGCTGTCGCAGGTTGAGCGATGCTTAACGGCGAGCCGAAGTGGCGAAATGGCAGACGCGCTGCGTTCAGGGCGCAGTGGGGGCAACCCCGTGGGAGTTCAAATCTCCCTTTCGGCACCAAACAGATGGGCAGTACTGGCATTATTGCCCCATGCTGTCCATCTCTCATAATGGGGAATAGTTTAACGGTAGAACGCCTGACTCTGACTCAGGTAGTTGGGGTTCGAATCCCTGTTCCCCAACCAATACTTCAAATAACTGAATAGTGAATAAACTTGAGGATTCTGTGATTTTGCAGAATCCTTTTGTGTTTTGTACGAGCAACCAGAATCAGCGCCCAAGCACATCGCGTAATGTTGTGGTGCTGACATTCGCACCACAGATGATTACAGCAACCCGCTTGCCACGGTACTGTTCAGCGCAACGTGAGAACCCAGCTAATGCTACACCTGCCGCACCTTCAATGAGCGTGTGCTGTGTTTCAAGTGCCAGGCACATGGCTGCGGCGATCTCTTCTTCGGATACCAGCACAAAACGGTCGATCAAGCGCCGACAAAGCTCAAATGTGATTGAGTCTGGTTCGATTCCCCCAGCGGTGCCATCCGAAAGTGTTGGCAAATCGGGTAGTTCCACAATCTGGCCAGCGCGTACCGATTCGGCCATAACCGCAGATTGGGCTGGTTGGCAACCAATAATATCGATTTGTGGCCAGTGTGCCTTGAGGTATTCTGCCACACCAGCTACTAGCCCACCGCCACCGACGGCAATAAACACCGCATCAATTGCCTGCTCTGCCTGGCGCCATAACTCGATACCAAGTGTACCCTGGCCTGCCACCACCCGTAGATCGTTATAGGGTGAAATATAGGCCATGCCCTGTGCTTCGGCATAGCGGCGCGCCTCAAGTTCGGCCAACAGCGGATCCCCGCTTACATATTGAACCTCTGCGCCATAGGCGCGAATCGCGGCAACTTTGGTAGGTGAGGCTGCCTGTGGTACGAATACTACTCCTCGCAATCCTAGGGCCTGTAAACCAAATGCCGTTGCCATGCCATGATTCCCTGATGAAGCAGCAACGACACCACGCTGGCGTTCTTCTGTATTAAGTGACAACAGCGCGTTGAGTGCACCGCGTACCTTAAACGAACCAGTGTACTGAGTGTTTTCCAGTTTCAGGAATACTGAAACACCAGTTGTGGCACTAATAACAGGCGCATAATCAAGCGGTGTCTCGCGAATGAAGCGCCGGATACGTCGTTCGGCATCGACAATTGTATATACAAGGCTCATGGATCGCTCCCCTTTGATGAACTGTCATTCTACCGTATAATGGCAGGTATGCAGATCGAAATTCAAAATACGGTTGATGATGAGACCGCAGCCGCGATTATGGCCGCAGTTACTGCAGTATTGGCTGCACCACATCCCATCCCATCCACCACAATGCCGCCCCGCTCGGCCTGGGCCTGCGCTGGTATTCGGGAGAACCAGGTGGGAGCGCTGCGATGGAACGATGGAACGATGGAACGATG
>JANLSE010000418.1:0-11147 GCA_031362265.1 Roseiflexaceae bacterium | reverse complement strand
CCCGCAGCTACAGCGGCGCCCGAGGTTACGCCAACTACCCCAGCAAAAGTAGGACAGCAGCCGATTCCGGATGGCCCAACCTTACTACGTGATGGAATAACCCTCCGCAAGGTAATCGCTGTCGACGAGGGATCAATCCGTCTGGCGCGCGACCCCGTCAGTGGCGATGTCTATCTGCTCAACCCAGAAAAGGGTCTGCTGCGCGTCACACTCAGTGAGCCCGCCGCCCTCACGAAAGTTGCCGCAGCAGCGGATATGATTGCGGATGCGCAGCTATCGGGCATGAATGTTGGTCCAGATGGAGCTCTCTACATCGTCGCAAACCGAACGGTGAAAGACAATCTCAATCAGGCCATCATTGTAAAGGGTGTGAGCGACGCGACCGGCAAATTTAGCTGGAAAAATGTAGCTACCACCGAGCCCTACCCGCTCAGCGACACGCCCTTTGACCATCGCTTCAATGGGATTTTGGTGAGTTCAGATAATAAGTGGATCTATCTGAACAGCGGCTCGCGCACCGATCATGGCGAGGTCGAGGATAACAAAGGAGCCTTCCCAAACACGCGTGAGGTAGGGCTGACTGCCAAGATTCTGCGCATCCCAGCCGATTCAGCAGACCTACTCTTGCCGAATGATGATGCCAAGCTCATGGCTCAAGGCTTCATCTTCGCTCGCGGCACGCGCAACACCTACGATCTGGAGTTTGCTCCGAATGGCGATCTGTTTGGCGGCGATAATGGGCCTGATGCCGATCTGCCCGATGAGCTGAACTGGATTCGCGAGGGGCAGCATTATGGCTTCCCATGGCGCTTCGGCAATATCGACAACCCACAGCGCGAGCCAGGGTATGATGGCGCAAAGGATAAGCGTCTCTCACAGGATTTTACTGCGGTTAAATCTGGCACCTATAAGAACGACCCAGATTTCCCCAAGCCACCCGGTGCCTTCACCGACCCAACCACGAATCTCGGGCCAGATGGTGCTCAGTATCGAGCCGAGGATGGCAGCCAGCACGATGCAGCAGCAGAGGGTCAGACCCTCAATACCTTCACTCCACATCGGTCGCCGCTCGGCCTGGTGTTTATTAGCGACGCGAGTATGCCCGCCGATCTGCGGGGCGATGCCACAACATTTGGTGCATTCGTCTTGAGCTGGGGCTCGGCGGGTGGCACGCTCACCGACAAGGGCCAGGATCTGCTGCACCTTGCGCTCACCAAGAAGGGCGATCAGTATGAAGCCCGCACGACTCAGCTCGCAACCACGTTCAAGAACCCGATTAGCGCATTGCTGATTGGCAACAAACTGTATGTACTTGAGTGGGGTAAGGGCAGCGCAATCTGGGAGCTAACATTCAAATAGGGGATTAGCGTCACATCATCCCGCTATAGCTATGGTAGAGCACAAGGCTCTGCCATAGCCATACAGGTGATACGCGCACCACACAATCTCCAAGCAGATTGGCCGCAATTGCGCTATGTATGTGCTCGTGTTGTCGTTATGCTCGCGGCCATCCCGCCAGACACAGCCACGCTGACAACGACAACATCCATGGGGCACTATCAGACACGGAGCAATATGAGACCAAAAGTGTATGCGACCTACGCAGAGCAGAAACTAGATCAGCGGATTGGCTTTGTGCTGTTTCCTGCCATGAACATCGCGATCTGGATCATCATCATACTACTGCGCAATCAGATCGATCCATTCGATCGTTCCGCAAATGCCGCACAGCTGAAAGTCCTGATAAACTGGCTGCCATGGATCGTCAATGGCCTGGTATTGATCCCCACGCTCATCTTTCGCCGCTCTATCGGTACCGGGTATCTTGTATCGCTGGCTGGATTCACCGTTTTAGGGGCTGGCCTGGGGTTGGTCAGTGTCGTGACGACCTTTGTTTCGGTGCCGCTGCTGGCGATCGCCGGAGATTATGGCTTAGCAGCATTCCTGCTCATCTTGCTGGCTGGCGGGATCTGGTTCATATGGGGTATGATCAGGCTTCTCCAGCGCTGGTGGGCGGTCTGGTGAAACCATCGAAAGCTACACCGATCGAAAGCTACACCGACTCACCCAGCTTGATAGCTTGGAACAGCTTCATCTTGCGTAGCAGCGCTAAGGTAGCAAGCACAACCAGCAACAGCATGATACCGAAGACAAGATAGATAATTGTGATCTTATCCCAGGCGATTTGCACAAGAAAGGGTGGCGTCTGCGGATGTTCACCGGCGCGCACCTGGAAGAATGGGATATACAGCAGACTTGCGCTCACGCCGATTAGCGTGCCAAACAGCGTGCCTATACTAATCATTGTCGCCTGTTCCCACGCCAGCAACACCCCAAGCTGCCGCGAAGAAAGCCCAATCGCACGCAGCATACCGAGCTCTACCATACGCCGCTGGAATGAGAGCATGGCATAGAACAGAAACCCTAAGACTGTTAGAAATGCTGCGCCAGCGAAGCCCACCGACAGTAGACCAAACAGGCCCTGGCGATCGGGTGAGGTACGCGCATCAATAATCTTGCGTGGCGCAAACCCGCGATTAATTGGATCAGCACCCAGGCCGCGAAATCCTTCGATAAGCTCGGTGCTTGTTACACCACTATCTACCCGCAGCCAGATATCATATGGGTAGAGCCCACTCTTTAGCTCAAACACATAATCCAGGTTCCCGACTATAATCGGCCCATCTTCGGGGTAGACGGTTGGAAACAATTCAATCTCGCCAGCTACAGTCACCGGCATGGAGAGATCCCCACCCAGCCCATGCATGATCACCGTGAGCTGATCTCCTTCGCGTACACCGCGCGTGCGGGCAAAATCATGGCTTATGAGCACACTCGATGGATCGTCTGCCAGCCGATTCATGAGTGCGCCAAGCGATTCGGTGGCATAGTCGTTACGCCAATAAGCGACGGATGGGAAATCCAGCCGATCGACCCCGACAAACTGGCCCTTCGTGCTATTTGCACCAACCTGAATATCAATCGCACTCGATGCTATTCGTGTCGCCGCACGCACCCCAGGCACACCCAGATAGGTGCTAACAGGCAGGAATGTATACTGCTGCTGATCCAGGGTGTCTGCTGGTACGCTGGCCGCCTGATCTTGCGATCCTGCTGCATTCAGACGCAGGTTTTGGCCCTGATCCGAAATCTGCATATCACTGCCAACCTGATAGTAAATCTGGTCAAAGAGGTGGCCATCCAGTGTACGCGCCATGGAGGCTGTAAAGATCGAAAGGCTCAGCGTCAGGATAATCAGGAGCATGGGGCCAACTGAGCTGTTTGGTGATCGTGCAAGATAACGTGCTGCTGTAACAGCCGCAACACCTGGCAGCTGGCCAAAGATCCACGATTGAGCTGCAATCACAACCAGAAAGGCACGCATGGATACCAATGCTATGGCAAAGATAAACAGTGTTGGAGCCAGTAATAGCAGCGGGTTATTGAATGGGTCACCACTTGGCGCGCCGATCCCCAAAAACGCAATCGTGCCACGCCCCTCCAGTTGATGGTAGGCTTGATATGTTGGAATAAGGAGCAACACATCCAGAGCTGCACGCTGCCAGAATGGCCGCCGTGTTGCACGGGCTCGCTCAGCTTTATATGCCACAATAGTTACCCGAGCCGCAGCCAAGGCCGGGAGCAGGCTTGCAAGAATCAGTAAGAACAACATGAACAGTGCTCGCCAATAGGAATCCGGAGTGAGCTCAATTGGCAGCCCAAAGAGTGGCACAAGATCCAAAAATGAACGTGTCCATGTCATTATGAATGCAGCGCCAAGCCCAAGTAGCAGGCCAAACCCAAGTGCGACTGCGCCAATCAGCACTGCCTCAATCAGATACAACCCTAAAATCTGGCCGCTTGAAGCGCCCCGGCCCCGCAACACCGCGATCTCGGTACGCTGGCGTTGTACCACCAGCCCAGCAATCAGGATGGTGAAATACGCTGCAAGACCAAGTGTTGGAATACTGAAGACTGTCAGCAATAGTGTCAGGCGCTGCACTCGATCCTGATGTTCGCCAAATACGCCACCTGGGGAAACATCCAAACGTGTACCTGGGAGTAAACTGGCAGCCGTGGCCGAGCTGCGCTTTATCTGTGCTTGGGTCTCCGCTACCAACGATGAACGAATACTACTTCCATCGGCGCGGATGAACCAAACAGCAATAGAGGTTCCCCAATAGTCGTAGCCGAGGAAACGCGTTCGATAGCTCTCCTCAGGCATATACACAATATCCTCCGCCAACATCTGCGAATAGAACCAATAGGGGTTGGCAGAATCCTTCGCACGCCAGATACCAGCAATGCGAACAGGGGTTGCGGTGCGCTGGGGATTCGAGCCAGTACCAAGCACCACATATGCCTCGCCAACCTGCAATCCATACTTACTGGCCAGCGCCTCGGTAATCAATACCTCAACCGGCCCGTCGGCGGCGATGTGCGGCAACTGCCCATCTACAAGAATAATCTGATCCATGAGGCCGTCGGCAAACGCAAGATTGACACCCTGCAGTGGCTGGTTACTATTCGCTGGAATAAGTGGTCGTTTATTTGAGGCAAGATAACGACCATGTTGCTGCACTGGCATGCGAACAGCATTTGTTGCGTCGGTTGTAATATACTGATCAAGCTGTGCCACCTGATCCCAACTGATAGCACCCTCAGTGGCAAGATACTGATAGCGAAACTCGAATGAGAGTGGGCTTGTATCGGCATCGTTCCGTGCAAACTCATCACGCAATACACGGTATCCAACTGCCTCGGCATAGACCGGAATACTTACAACGAGCGCAATCGCAATCGTAAACCCTGCGGTGATCGCCAGCATCAAGCCACGATGGCTCCAAAGCCGCTGAAAAGCGATGCGGAACAGCCCGAACAGGCTACTATGAATATGGCTGCCCCGCTGTTGATTTCTACCAACAGCGGGTTTATCAGCATTTGGCATGTCCGAGGTCTGTTGAAGTGCCATTCTGTTCCTATCGATCAGCCAACGGATGGCTTGAGGCGATGGAGTATCAGCGGGAATGTTTTAGCCCAGAACGCGCCGTTCACATATGGATCTTCTGCGGTTGGCCACCCCTCCCAATAGGTTGTGTTCATCGGAATACGGTGTAACCACTGAACGATTGGGAGTTCTGGCTTTTCTTTCAGATAGAGTTCGAGCGCCTGTAGATAGAGTGGCAACCCCTTTGGATCACCAACAGGCAACAGGCTGATCTGATCGACCAGTTTGTCATACTCATCATTCTTCCAGCGCGTTGTAATCCCACCGGTTTTGCCAGTTGGCCGTGAGTGGCGGCTATGGAACAGATCAAGGGTTGGGTAGACATCGGCAATCGCACCGCCATGGCCAAAGAGGAATGCATTTGCCGTACCATCATCCATCTTGTTATACGAATCGGGCTTGGCCTCAAATGAGGCATTGAAACCTGCCTCGCGTAGCTGATCTGCTAATACCGGCCCGTAATCCGAGAAGATATCGAAGCCGGCAATTGGCATATCGATCTGCTTGCCCTTGGCATCCGTCCATAAACCCTGATCATTCTTGGTATAGCCCTTTGTGGTCATGATCTGGGTTGTCTTACCAAGATCAAAATCGTTGGTTGGATACTTTTCCAATAATGGCTTGGCGGCTTGAAAATATTGGGCGAGCGAGGGAAACTCTGGGAACGGCAGGTCAGTCGACTTACCTGAACCTTCATAGGCTACCGCGACAATCTTCTCGCGGCTAATCGCGTGGTTAATCGCATGCCGTATCTCGCTGTCGTTGAACGGTTCTTCCGAGCAGTTAAACCAGAGCGAGTTTGGCCACCAATCAGTATACCCATATGGCTTTTCTCGGCCGGTATGAGTAATAATCTTTGTATTTGATTCGACTACTTTCTTGATCATTGGTGGCCGCAGATCCAGGCTACTATCGATCTCATTGTTGATAGCGGCCTGTGCGGCGGCGGCCTCATTTGCAAAGGGAATAGTCGAAATCCATTCCACCTTGGGCAATTCTGCAAAGCTAATCTTCGCTGCCCACCAATCGGGGCGCAGATTCAGAAGCATCTGCTTCTCTGTCCAATCTGTAATCTTGTATGGGCCAGTTGTGATCGGCCAACCTTTCGTTGTGTCGTAGAACTGGAAGCTGGCAATAGTGGGCTGATCTTTGAAGATATGCTCAGGGACAAAGAAGATACCAAGATCAAACTTAAAAGCCAGGAAATCAAAGACGAAGCGTGGTGCAGGTTGATTAAAGGAGATTTTGACGGTCGTATCATCGGCCGCAGTCGCATCCTTCACCCACTTATTGACATCACTGGCGAAAGGCCGACTTACATTTTTTGTATCGCGTAGCATATTCAGGGTGAACGCCACATCTTTGGCACCGAAAGCCACGCCATCACTCCATTCAGCACCCGCACGGGTCTTGATCGTCACCTCGGTGAAGTCACTACTGTACTGCGGATCGCCATCCGCCAGCCAAGGGATGGTTTTATTCGCAAAGGATGAGAAGAAATACAACGGTTCGTGAAGCGCCATGGTACCCATCTGATGGTTAAAACCATCCGCATATGGGCTACCAATCCCTGGTGCACTGCCGTTCCACATCAGCACCAGGCTCTTCGCACGTGTAACCTCGGATTCGCCGCTGGCAGCTGTTTCACGAGTTGGTGTTGGGGCGGCATCAACAGCAAGCGCTTTTTGTGTTGGCGTTGGGCTTGCAGGCGCCGCACCGCCACATGCTGACAATACACTGCTCATTGTGCCAAGTGCTGCAAGCGAGAGAAACTTTCGGCGCGTGAGGGTCCCCTTATCCATTCGTTGCTATCCTCCTAAGTATCTACCTATACACTAGCTCATCGTAGCAATCTTCATTGCCACAAGACGCCAGCCACTATCACGAAGATCTGGGCATCTAGCGATAAGACCCTATTGTACTATATCAAGCCTAGCTCTCTACATAACCTATCGCGACTTCAGACATATCGGCTGAAATAGCAACAATATGGCGGGAAGCTGCCTGCGCTCCTGCGCTCCTGCGCTGCCCCTACTCCCCAACCTCCTGCTCAAAGCGTGCGCGATATTCCTTTCCATCGATCGTTACGATCACATTGGTATGCCACATTCCAATCATGGAAAATGCGGTACGTACTCGATACCGCCCGCCACCAATTGCATCGGCGAGTGGGCGATTCTGCCCCATAGGCATCTCTGGCATTTGGAGATCCAATACCACAAGTGCATTATTGATAGTCTTATCTGAAGCATCTGTCACTGTGACAAACACTTCTACCTCTCGATTAATGCTGGCCTGCGCCGGATGTTCTAGGCCAATCGTAATACTATCGACCTTCTGAATCTGCCGGATTGGAGCCGGAGTACAGCTCACCAGAAACAGTGCTCCTACAAGCAAGAGTATCAAAAAACGCATATGCACCTCGCACAATGGCGTCGTAAAACGATATGGATTGCCAAGTTAGTACAACATGTGCTGATGCAACCACACTCACATCCAGCCTGAATGATACGATCACCCGGTCGCCTTATCAGTTGCAATCAGCGGATAACGCAACGAAACCAAGAAGCCAACCAGAATATGCTCAATATTGATGATCAGGAATTGAACCGAGAGTAACAGCGCTTGCTCGGAGGTATAGCCATAATATTGCAACAGCGCAATCAACACAGCATCACGGACACCCACACCAGCAAATGAGATTGGTAGTGCCTGTAGTATCGCAATCACTGCTGTCGAGCCAATAATCGCAACAAGTGGAATATGACCAAGCGGCATTGTCCAGTACAGAATACCGACCCGCACAAGGGTTGAGATCGCCGATAATACCGAAGCACCCATCAGGCCAGCTAAAGGGCCAGCACGTAGATCGAGTGGTGCAAATTGTTCACGCACATGCCCAACCAGCCCAGCCAGCCGCCCTGGCAACCATTTAGCTACTACGCCCAGCATCCATTCACGTGGCCGCCGCGCCATGAGTAGTGGTGTCACACTAAAGATTGCTGCAGCAAATAGGAATGTTGCTGTGCGCAGCGGTGTTTGCATATTCACGGGGAAGATATCTACCAACGCAACAAGCCCAACCACCGCCAACAATGCCATGATCGCGAAATCGAAGAGCCGATCCAACACAATGCTGAAGAGTGCTGGTGCCAATGGCAACCCACGATCACGCAGATACCAGCCTTTGATAAAATCGCCAGATTGACCAGGGGTAATGCCACCAGCATACAGCCCAATCGTGTAGAGCGCCATGCTAAAGGTGATTGGGGGTGGCTGAAGGCCGAGCTCACGCATAGCGAGGTTCCAGCGCCAAGACTTCACAGCCACAAAGACTGGCATAAGCGCTAATGAAAGCAAGAGCGGCCAGAGCACTAGGCCCTGCACATTCATAATGATTGTGGCAGGGTTACTTCTCCAGATGAAGAATGCCAAAAGCAGTGGGCCAATGAAGCGAATTGCCCAACGCGCGAGCTTACCAAGCGATACTGATCCGCCGGCTCGTTGTTGTGGTTCCGACTCAGCCATCGCGGTTTTGCCCCTTGAACCATAGGTTCGCAATTTGCTCAGCGAGTAAACCAAACATAAAGACAATCAGGCTACCTGTAAAGAGCACAACTGCCGAGCCTGGAACCTTCAAACGAAACGGCTCTGGCCCAACAAAAAACCCAAGCCCAAATGAGATTAGCCCCAAAACAAACATCGTTATCGCTACGGGCGTATAGACCCGCAAGGGCGAGAATAACGACACTATTTTGAAGATAATCATCAGGAACTTAAAGAAATTCTTGATCAACTTCTGGGAAGATCGGCCAGAAGTACGCGGACGTACACCAATTGGCTCAAAACGAATATGGTAGCCAGCCTTTGCAAACGACATTGCGCTGGTTGTTGGCCACGAGAATTGATTTGGCAACAATCCCACAAATTCAAGCATAATCGATCGACGCATCGCGCGAAACCCACTCGTTAGATCCTCCATTGGCATACCCGCAACATAGGTTCCAAGCCGATTAAGGAGTGAATTTCCCAACCAGCGCAGGGCATTCTGCTGGCCTGCACGATCACGTGTGCCAATGACCATATCATACGGGCCAATATACTTCAACAGACGCGGTATTTCCGCTGGATTGTGCTGCCCATCGGCATCGATGACCACCACGACATCACCAGTCGCCTGCCGAACACCGGTCTTTACTCCAGCTCCATTCCCAATATTGTATGGCCGCCGCACAACCAGTGCCCCAGCACGGGCCGCCTGTTCAGGGGTATCGTCATTCGAGGCATCATCCACAACGATCACCTCGGCATCTGGCACATGCTCCAACACGCCCCGAACCACACGCCCAATACTTTGGCTCTCGTTCCGTGCTGGAATAATTACACTCACACTAAATGGCCATGTTGGTGGCGTTGTGTCAATTCTTGGCATTTCAAGCTCTACCATATTGGGTACCTCGTGCCCATACATACAATTGTAAACCTGTCAGGTGCGGTCCGCAGAGCCATTGGAGCGCTCATAACAGCCTGAGACTGCACCTGACAGGTTTAGGTTCATAGCAACTCAATCATTCGCTCGCGTAGCGCAGCATACTCATACAATGCCGGGAATTGCGGGAATTCAGCCACAACATTATCCGGCGGGCAGAATAAGAAACCGTGATCAGCGGCTGTCAACATGGTTGTATCATTGTATGAATCGCCCATTGCAATGACGCGAAAATTCAATGATTTGAATGCTTCCACTGCTCGGCGCTTACTATCGGTTTGGCGCAGTTCATATCCAACAAGCATACCATCCACATCGACTTGCAGGGTATGACAAAAGAGTGTCGGGTAGCTGAGATGGCGCATGAGTGGCATCGCAAATTCATAAAATGTATCGGAGAGAATAATCACCTGGGCTTGCCCGCGTGCCCACTCCAGAAACGCCGCAGCACCCGGCAATGGATCAAGCGTTGCAATCACTTGCTGAATATCACGCAAGGTTAAGCCATGCTCGCGCAAAATCTGCATTCGGCCACGCATCAACACTCCATAATCGGGCTCATCACGGGTTGTTCGGCGTAACGCGGCAATTCCTGTCTTTTCCGCAACCGCGATCCAGATTTCTGGTACTAATACGCCTTCCAGATCGGAGGCAATAATTGTTGGTTGGGACATATGTCTTCCTAGCACAAAATACAACAACTCACTATTCTATACGACATCAGGTAACAGGCTTTTCGTTTCGTTTTGCACTATGCACTTTGCGCTTGCCTTCTATTGTACCCGAACTTCGCTTACCATCAGGCTAAGGACGCGCGCATCGTTACTGTTGGGAAGATCGAATGCAGGAACAATGGTTGGCGCGCTGAGTTTGATTGTTAGTTGGGTACTACCTGCCAGCTTGGATGGGATGCCAATGCGGTAGCTGCGCCAGGGGCCACTCTGCACTTGTATCGTCTGTGCCGAATTATCTCCTACCCATACCTTCAGGGTAGTTGGCCGGGGCAGTCCACTTGCCATCCGTAGCACGATGACCGCACCAGGCTGAATCGGCTCATGGAGCGGCAGGACAATCAGCCCTGCACTTGAGAGCCAGCGAAAACGACCCATCTCGCTTTGCTCAGCCTCAAGAAACCCACGTATGTAGCCAAGATCCTCACCGCTACCAATACGTACTCGCTGGGTGTGTGGCGGGCGCAGCCATTCTTGCGCCCAGGATTGCACATCTTCACCAGCGATGGCTTCGATTCGGCTGAACTGTTCCTGCGCTGTCTCACTCTCACCTGCATCGCGGGCCAGTGCACCATAGACCAATTCCGCCCGCCGCGATGAGCCACGCACGAGCACCGCCTGCGCTTCAGCAATACGGCCTTGCCCACCCAACGCAAGCGCCAACCCAACCTGTGCATCAACGAATCCTGGTTGTGCTAGCAGCGCATTACGGAACCCCTGCTCAGCAGTGCGGTAGTCATTCTGCTGGTACGCCGACTCACCAACCACATAGCCGCGCTCACGCGCCATGCCACTACTAATGATGCTGCCATAATCGCGATAACTTAGCAAGAGCCAGAGAAACGCGACAACTACGAGAATCTGTGGCAACAACCACAAGCGCTCAATCGAGGAAAACCATTCCAGCCTGTTGGGTGGC
>JANLSE010000392.1:0-16592 GCA_031362265.1 Roseiflexaceae bacterium | reverse complement strand
ACGTCATAGCCATCGATCTGCACATACTCCAGACGATAGGGGTTAAAGATCACGGCTGCCCCTGCGCCAACAGGTGAGCCAGGGAATGCACCCGCCGCATAGATCAGCTCAGCCTGAGCTGCGGTAATGCGCCCATCGCGGGTTGCCCCGATTTTGACACGAATTGCCGATGACGAGGTAGGCCCAGTTGCGGCAAACACCTCACTCCGACTCATGGTCATTTTCACTGGACGATGGCCACTCTTGCGCGATAGAATCGCTGCGACTGGCTCCAGGAAGACACTTAGCTTGCCACCAAAGCCGCCGCCAATCTCGGTTGGAATCACCCGAACGCGCGAGATCGGCACCTGCAAAATCTCGGCGGTCTGCTCGCGCACACCAAATGCGCCCTGGGTGCTACACCAGACGGTAATCATGCCATCGGAGCTGGCCACAACCGTCGTTGCGTGTGGCTCAATATACCCCTGGTGAACGGTTGCGGTGGTAAACTCACGCTCAACTACCACATCAGCTTCTTCAAACCCGGCCTCAAGGTTACCGCGTTGGTGGCGCAGATGTGAAGCGATATTGGTTGGTGTATCGCCAACACTGCCCTCAGCCTCGGTACGTAATGTCTCAATCAGAATGGGAGCATCTGGGCGCATGGCAGCACGCACATCAATCACTGGCGGCAACACCTCATACTCAACCGTGATCAGCTTAAGGGCTTCTTCGGCAATTTGTGGGCTGGTAGCCGCTACCGCCACGACCGCGTGGCCATGGTAGAGCACTTTGTCGCGGGCAAGAATATTCCAGCTTTGGTAGCGCTGGTTGATTGAACCTTCGCCGGTTGAGATGATTTTGTCGGCCAATAGCGGCAGATCTTCGGATGTGGCAATTGCCTTCACACCCGGCAGTGCAGCGGCGCGCGTGAAATCGATCGAGAGAATGCGGGCATGGGCATGTGGGCTGCGTAGTACCTTGCCATGGAGTGCACCAGGTAAGCGGATATCGGCACCATACTGAGCGCGGCCAATCACCTTCTCAACACCATCGGGCCGTACCGGGCGCGTACCAATCACGCGGTAACGTTTGCGGCCATCGACTGGTGCTGCGATTTCGGTTGTTTCTGGGGAAAGAGTGTCGGTTGTCATCGACTCACCTCCATCTGATCTGCTGCGGCCAGCACCGCACGAATAATTTTGTCGTAGCCCGTGCAACGGCAGAGATTACCCGCCAAGTGATGGCGAACCTGCTGCTCGGTAGGATGTGGGTTACGATCGAGCAATGCCTTAGCAGAAATAATAATGCCAGGAGTGCAAATTCCACATTGCAGCGCGGCATGCTCTAGAAAAGCTGTTTGTAGTGGATGAAGTCCAGCATTCCCAGCAATCCCCTCAATGGTCGTCACCGCGCGGCCATCGGCCTCAACCGCCAGAACCAAGCAGGAATTGACGAGCACACCATCGAGCAGCACATTACATGCGCCACAGTTGCCATTATTGCAACCCTCTTTAGTGCCTGTCATCCCAGCAACATCACGTAATACTTCAAGCAAACTCTGCTGCGGCTCACATAAGAGCTCAACCTGTTCACCATTAATTGGTATCTCTATATGGATCTTCGATGTCATGACCACACTCCATCTATCACTATTCACCCAGCGGCAACGTACCGTACAGATTGCGTTCTGCGCTCTTGCGTTCGTGCATTCTTGCGTTCTGCGCTCCCTACCCCTTCGCGCGTGCAACCGCCTGCTCAAGTGCGCGGCGCACAAGCACCCCGGCCAAATGGCGGCGCTGTGCTACCGTACCACGAATATCATCAATCGGGCGGGCAGCCTCGCGTGCTAGCCGTGCCGCTTCAGCAATCGTATCTGGCGCGACAGGTTGGCCAACCAGTGCGGCACCTGCTTCCTCAACCAAGAGCGGCGTAGCGGCAACGGCGCCAAGTGCAATGCGGGCAGCGATGAAGTGCTCACCAGCGGCATCGAGCGTCACATGCACACCAGCTCCTACCACAGCAATATCCATCTCATTACGGGGTGTGAAGCGCAAATAGGCTGCCCCTGAATGGGCCACCGGCGCACCGATGCGTATTGCAACCAGCAGCTCGCCCGGCGCTAATACGGTTTGGCCAGGGCCAGTACAGATCGCCTCAACTGGCACAGAGCGGCGGCCATTAGGCCCAGCAATTTCACAGATCGCCCCATGCGCAATTAGGGCCGGAATACTATCTGCAGCAGGCGACGCATTGCAAAGGTTGCCGCCTAAACTGGCGCGCCCCTGTATCTGGATCCCGCCAATCAGGGTTGCCGCATCGATCAGGCCAGGATATGCCGCAGCAATCGCCGCATCCCCATAGATTTGATGGCATGCAACCGCCGCGCCAATCGTCAGCCCTATGGCAGGGTCATAACTCAAGTGCACCAACTCAGGCAAATGCTTTATGTCAACCACTCGCTCAAGCGTGCGCCGCCCTTCGCGCAGTTGAACAATCAAGTCGGTTCCGCCACTCAATGCGCGCGCCTGGCCGCCTTCAGCCGCAAGTTGCGCAACTGCCTCTTCAACCGTTCCAGCGCGTATATAATGGAATGATTGCACTGATCGACCTCCCTTTGCTGCTTCCGATATACTCTGCCGAGATAATGGAACCACAGAACCGCGAGTTGATACACTTGAACGACCTCACGCGTTTAGAAATGATATAGGATTACTATATAATCAAACGAACTGGATGTATCCCTATTATACCATTCAGTTTCTCTCCATATGCTGGCATCGTTCACAAACCAACAACAAGAAACGAGACAGACCAGATCCGTATATAATCTCTGTGCGTCTTTGCGTTCTTGAGTCTCTTCACCACAGAGGCACAGAGATTGGGAGTCTTGCATCTTTGCGCACCCAAAGGGTACCCGCGTCTTTGCGCCTTTGCGTTAAATATTGCCCGGTTGCCTTACCACTAAGGCAGTTGATTGAACCACAGAGGCATTGAGGCACAGAGATTGGGAGTTTTGTGTCGTTAGGCTACTCGTTCTTGTACAAAGGAGTATGTATGGACAGCGTACACTACAGTGAGCTTTTGCCAGCCGAGTTTCGCGCTCGCCTAGCCTCAAAACCGATCGCCTACCTGCCATTGGGAACACTGGAATGGCATGGAGAGCATCTCCCATATGGATCAGATGCCATTCAGAGTGAAGGGCTTATGATCGCGTGTGCCCATACATTTGGCGGGATCGTACTTCCACCAATCCACCTTGGCCCTGATCGAGCCTTGTTCCATGAACATCGCGAGCCACTCTATGGCATGGATTATGCCGATACTACTACACCAGAGCGTCAATTGGAGGGGAGTTGTTACTGGATTCCACCTGGACTGTTTGAGATACTGATCGACTCGATCCTGATTCAACTGAAGCGCGCTGGATTTCGTGCCGTATTTGCCGATGGCCATGGCCCTTCACGTTGGGCATGGGCTGGCGCGATTGCCGAACGTGAAGCACGTTTTGGGCTAAAGCTATTTGGTGTTACCAAAGATATTCGCGATGCCTGGACAAGCCAGATCGACCATGCGGCGCGTAACGAAACCTCAATCATGATGGCATTACGCCCAGATCTTGTAGCACTGGATCGCCTTGGGACTGACCCAAGCGTATGGCCGCAGGGTGTTGGCGGGGAGGATCCGCGCACTTCAACAGTAGAACATGGTCAGGTATGCCTTGCCACAGCTGTCCAGCTTGTCCAAACGCAATTCGCCGCTGCTGGCTTCTAGTGTAACAATAGCCTTCGATGCAAGCAATCATATTCATGATAGAACTGAGGCTACGATGTCCGAACCCTATGCTGTCCGTGATCTCGCGCTCGCCGATCAAGGCCGTAACAAAATCGATTGGTCAGCACAAGAAATGCCAGTACTACGCAGCATCCGTGAGCGCTTTGAGCAGGAACGGCCACTCCATGGGCTACGAATCTCGGCCTGCCTGCATGTAACCGCCAAGACCGCCAACCTGATGCGTACGCTGGCCGCCGGTGGTGCCGATTTGACACTCGTAGCATCGAACCCGCTCTCAACCCAGGATGATATTGCGGCATCACTGGTTGTTCACGACGAGATTCCAGTCTTTGCGATTCGCGGCGAGGATAACGCAACCTACTACCGCCACCTTGGTATCGCGCTCGATCAACGGCCACAGTTGACAATCGATGATGGCGCGGACCTTGTTTCGGGTATTTTACGCGAGCGTCCGGGCTTGGCCGATCAGATCATTGGCAGCACTGAAGAGACGACCACTGGCGTTGTTCGTTTACGCGCCATGGCAGCTGCTGGCGTACTGAAATTCCCGGTGATTGCGGTGAACGACAGCGATACCAAACACTTATTTGATAATCGTTATGGTACAGGCCAAAGCGCACTTGATGGCATTATTCGCGCCACGAATGTGTTACTGGCTGGCAAGACCTTTGTCGTTGGCGGCTATGGCTACTGTTCCCGTGGCATTGCTGAGCGTGCACGCGGCATGGGCGCACTGGTTGTTGTCACTGAGGTTGATTCTATTCGGGCACTTGAGGCCGCAATGGATGGATTCCGCGTGATGCCAATGCTGGAGGCTGCACAAATTGCCGATTTTATTATCACCGCAACTGGCAATAAGTATGTGGTTGGTGCACAGGCACTGAGTGCGCTTAAGGATGGCTGTATTCTGGCAAATAGCGGCCATTTCAATGTCGAGATCGACATCCCAGCGCTGGCGGAGATGGCAATTGAGCAGCGCCAACCACGCGAGCATGTGACCCAGTATATCCTTGGCGATGGCCGCCGCATCAATCTGCTTGGCGAGGGGCGGCTTGTGAATCTGGCATGTGCGGAAGGTCACCCAAGCGCGGTGATGGATATGTCATTTGCCAACCAGGCACTTGCGGTCGAATATTTATTACATAACCAGGGCAAACTTGCGCCTGGAGTGCATGCGCTCCCCAAGGAGATCGATCAACAGATCGCGACGATCAAACTACAGGCGATGGGTATCACCATTGATGTGCTTTCGAGCGAACAGAGCAGATATCTCTCATCGTGGGAGGAAGGTACCTAGCGCGCATCCTATGCGAGCAATAGGTGATCATCAAGAGAGGCATACCTGTCAGTTTACCGCACGGATTGAAATCCGGCGGCTTGCGCCTCAACCCGAAGGTTGGACACCATAGGATGACTGACAATCACCCCGTACTGCTTCGCACGCAACTACGGCAGCGATTGGTACATACCTTGAAACGTTTACCAAGCAAAGGATTACTCGCTTGAACCTCCACGTCTCAGTTGTAAACGTGCGAACAGTGACCTCTGCTGTACCGTCAGAGTGCCTAAGCACATCTGTACGTATTCTACCACGATGTGCGATTTACCGCAACAGGACGCGCTCTATGTGTAAAGACTGTTATCCTGATCAACGGCTACCAATCGAGAGCGGACGCCGTTCGTTGCGCCGTTCTCCTCTTCCTCCACCGCCATTGAAATGGCGTGGTTTCCATACGAGGTGCTTTTGATGAGTAGTGATCTCAGCAATTTCCGCGCCGAGAAGGATGCATATTTCGGCGGCAGCGAGGATAGCCCGCTTACGGCAGCACAGCGCCATACATTTACAGGGCTACGCTATTTCCCGGAGCAACCCGATTTACGTTTCGCCGTGCCGATTGAGGTATTCCCACAACAAGATATTGTGGTCATGCAGACAACCACCGGTGAGCGACAGGAATTTCTGCGCTATGGTCGTATCCACATGACCATCGATGAACAGCCAGCCAGCCTGACGATCTACCAGAGTGATTATGGCTTCTTTCTGCCATTTGCCGATGCGCTGGCTGGCACAGAAACCTATGAGGCCGGCCGCTATCTGGATCCCGAGCGGCTCGCTGATGGGCGACTCCTGATCGACTTCAACCTTGCCTACAATCCATATTGTGCCTATAACGACGCATGGTCGTGCCCAATCACCCCAGCTGAAAACCGGCTGCCAATTGCCATACGAGCCGGTGAGCAGCTGTATACGCCATAAGCTAGGCCGCCCACCAGAACGACTCACGCGCTTCAGTTGGCTGGAAATCCAATCGTTCGAGGCCCAAATAGTGCAGTGTGGCACGCTCAAGCAGTGAGAATTCGCTTGGGTTCGCTCGATTAAGGTTCATTGGCTCACGTAATACAATCGGCGGGTTGCTCATAAAGCGCGGTACCCCGATCACATTCTGCGAAGAGGCATGCAGCATGAATGGGTGCAAAATCACAAAATCGCCCGCCTTGCCGGTGATCTCCTCAAAGCGGGTACACTGACTGATCAGTGATTGAAAGTTAAAGTCACGTGGGTTGACGCCTTCGGGATGCTCGGCCAAATAGCGCGCAATAACGCGTACCGAATCTGGTGCAACGAATGTGCTGCCACCTTTGTGTAGCATATCCGACCAGAGTACAACCGTAAGAAGCGCCTGTTCGCGACTGTCGAGGAAATGGCGGAAGTAGCTGCCATCCTTGTGCCAGCCCTTAACATTCGCCGAGGGTGCCTGCCAAGGCTTATCGCTCCCACGATGGAAATTGACAATAAAGGCATCCGACCAAATTGAGGAATCGATTGTTGTGAAGTGGGCCGATTCGATCTTCATCACCTGGGTCTCCAGGCGCTCTTCACCACCAATCACATCCATGAGCGCACCCCAAGCCTTTGGGGCAAGTTCACGAACTGGCATTTGATTCTTGTGATCCATCCAGATAATATCTTTTTCCCAGGTTGATCGATCATCTTTGGTATACCCAAGCCGATCATAGGCTTGGCCGATCCAACTCTGGGCAACCGCCAGATCGAGGCAATCTTTGACCACCAGATAGCCATTATCAAGAAAGCTCTGCACCTGCTCGTCATTGAGAACATTGTAGCCTGCCATTATCTGATACCTTCCTTTGTTTATGCGATTGGAATCACACTATTTTACACGTAGTATTGGCTTCTTGGCAATCGATTAATTGGGTATACTATACTGCATATACATACACACTACCGAACGAGCAGAGGTCGCTATGTTGAGCATTCTGAATGTTGGATATCAATCAACCAACTATTATGTCATTACATACCCGATCACCACAATATACCCTGGCCATGGCCCAATCCGCCCGCTTGGAACAGCTACACTTAACACTATTGAATAGGGAGCCAAAGAGAGTGGATCGCAACCAAGATCTTGCCCATGAAATCGAGCAGGAAATCAGCCGTTATACAGTAATTGGCTGCCATGAACACACCTATCTACCAGATCGACGTCCAAACCCAACGACATTGGCGACACTCCTGCGTGATTCAGATGTAGGCGATGACCTTATTTCAGCTGGCATGCCCGCTACTACGCGGGCTGCAATAAGCTGGGAGAATGCCGCAACATACCTGATGGCTACACGTAATACCGGCTTTATGCGCAGTTTGCTGCTGGCATTTCGCGATCTGTTTGGATTCAGCACCGAACATCTTACTGCCGAAACATGGGAGGATCTTTCCAGCCAGATTAGCAATGCAAACCAGCGGCCAGATTGGTATACAGAGGTGTTCAGGCGTGGCAATATTCGCCGTATCCTGCGCGTCCAGGGCGATGAGCCAGATCCATATGGAATCGACCGTAGCTATTTCGCGCCACTTATGCTCTTTGACCCATGGATTCGGGCGAACCCAGCCGAGCGTGAACGCTTGGTGGCGCCATATGGTGGTTCGGCAACGACCTTGGATGGTTATTTGGCGGCGCTTGATTCTGCGCTTAAGGAGGCGTATACGCGCGGAGCAGCTGGTGTAAAATCGATGCTTGCCTACCATCGCACACTCGCGCATACGCAACCAGCTTTCTCCGATATTGCTACCCTTTTTGGGCGCGCGGTTCTCGAACCACACGAAGTCCAAATCTGCGAGGATTTTCTGGTACATGCGGTTGCTGAGCGCGCGGGTGAACTTAGCTTACCCTATCAACTACATATCGGATATGGCTCATGGCAGGGCAATATCACCGCACGTGCCAACCCGTTGCTGCTTAACCCGCTGATCGAGGCCCATCGTAGCACACGGTTCGTACTGCTGCATGGCGGCTACCCATTTGTAGCCGAGCTTGGCACGATGGCTAAAAATCACCCCAATGTTCAGATCGAGTCTGGCTGGTTGGCGTATATTGCTCCAGCAGCGTATCGGCGCGCGCTTGGTGAATGGCTGGATAGTGTACCAATGAACAAGATTACCGCATTTGGCGCAGATTGCCTGTGTGTCGAGCAGACCTATGGTGCGCTGGTGCTCACCCGCCGCCTGTTGGCGCAGACACTGGCCGAAAAGGTGCTGGAAGATGGCTGGAGTGAGGCACTTGCACTCGAGGCAGCCGAACGACTACTGGCGCGTAACGCAATCGAGCTCTACCGTTGGGTTGAGCAGTAACGCATAAGCGCAACCAGGAACCTATGAACGCTGGGGTGCAGTGCCAGGTGGGCGTTCTTCCAATTCACTGGCACGCCGCACCGCGCCACTGCCAAAACGGGCCTGAACTGCTGCAAGCGCGGCCTGTACCCGTTCCTGGCGCGCAAGCTCTTCTGGCGTTGGAACATCCCATAAGCTCAGCTGACGTGGCGGGGTTCCTAAGCCGCTGATACCGACGCCAATCAGCCGCACTGCTTGGCCAGCTGGCCAGATCTGGTGGAACAGCCGTAGTGCGGCCTCCGCGATCACATCCTCATCGTCGCTTGGTTGCAGCAGTGTGAGTTGGCGGGTAGGTGTGGTGAAATCGGGCCAGCGGATCTTGATCTTTATAGTGGTACCCATGATATCGTTGCGGCGTAGTTTCTGGGCAATTTCGGTCGCTTGTTGCTTGATGATTCGCTCAAGCAATGCCGCATCGCGAACATCCTGCGCGAAGGTTGTCTCTTGTGAGATCGATTTGGCGGCGCGCTCGGTAACAATTGGCCGATCATCGATGCCACGCGCCCGCCGCGCAAGATCTTCGCCATGTTGGCCAAACCGGCGTGCCAAATCATCGGCGGGCCATGCCGCAATATCACCAATCGTCTGAATACCAAGTTCAGCCAAGCGCTCTGCGGTTTTTGGCCCAACACCCCATAGCGCAGATGTGGGAAGAACTGCTAGGAATGCGGCCTCGCCACCCATTGGCACTTCACAGATCGCGAATGGCATTTTGCCACTGCGCACCATGCCTTTGCCAACATCGGTTGCCACCTTCGAAACCAGTTTATTCGTTGCAATACCAAGTGAGCACGAAAGCCCCAGCTCATCACGGATCTGTGCCTGAAGTCGAGCTGCCAATAGCGAGCCTGGCTCGCCCAGCGCTGTCACATCCAGAAACGCCTCATCAATCGAAATCTGTTCAACCAATGGCGTCAGCGTATGCAAACGTTCCATTACCTGTTGGGAAGCGGCACGGTACGCAGCAAAATTGGGCGGCACGATAAGCAGTTGTGGGCAGAGCCGTACCGCATGCGCCATTGGAATCGCCGAACGCACACCAAATTGCCGCGCGGCATACGATGCCGAAGCAACAACGCCACGACCCTCTGGGCGCCCACCAACCGCGAATGGTTTTCCGCGCAAGCTCGCATCGCGCTGTTCTTCAATTGCGCAGAAGAACGCATCAAGATCAAGATGGATGATTGTGCGAGCTGCAACCATAACGCTTCAGTGATAGTTCGTTTCGCAGAACCATGCGATTTTGAACCACAGAGGACGCCGAGACACAGAGACGCAAAGGCACAAAAACCGAACCTTAAAGGTCATCGCACGAAAAAAGAGTTCTTAACGCAAAGGCGCAAAGGCGCAAAGAATACAAAGAACATAAATAAGAATGACGAACGCGCACCTACCTACTACACCTCTGTGCCTCGCCACCCAAAGGGTATCCGCTGTGGTGAAATCAACCGCCGTATCTCGAATGCATTGCTATTATGGCATATACTGGCCACCATTGACCTCAATGATCTGGCCGGTGACATATCCACTAAGTGCATCGGATGCCAGGTAAAAGACAGTTCCAACGCATTCTTCTGGCACGCCAGCACGCCCCATTGGGATGGTTGCCACCATGCCAGACATTTGTTGCTCGTTGGTATAGCGCTCATGGAATGGCGTCAGAATCACTCCTGGCGAGAGTGCATTCACACGGATGTGATGTGGTGCCAATTCACGCGCCAGGCCACGTGTAAAGGTACTTACGGCACCTTTACTTGAGGCATAGAGGACAGCACCATTGCCGCCACCATTGCGTGCCGCAATTGAAGTCACATTAATAATATTTCCACTGCCTTGGCGCTGCATCGTTGGCACAATCAAGCGACACATGCTGACCGTTGAGGTGAAATTGATGTCAAGTATCTCGCGTGCCACGGCCTCAGTCGAATCAGCAATCGGTGTACGCTTCACCAGGCTGCCAGCGTTGTTGATCAGAATATCGACCCGGCCATATTGTGCGACAACCGTATCTCGTAGGCGTTCCAGTTGTGCGCCATCGGTCACCTCGGCCTGCACGACAAGCGCCTCACCACCAGCCGCCACAATATCTGCGGCAACACCATGGGCTTCATCGGCGCTCTTGCCATAATGAACCACCACTCGTGCCTGAGATGCACCAAATGCACGCGCAAGCGCAGCACCAATCCCAGTGCTCGCGCCAGTGATGAGGACGACCTGATCCTTAAAACTAATATTCATGGATATTCCTCTGCGTTGTAAACAATCCCTCTACGCAGAGATATGATAGCAGATTTGGCTGAGTGTGATAGAGTCGTCTATAAACCGCGCAGTAATAGAAAGAAGTATATGCCCACCCACCCAATCCGTATTATTGGCATTGATTGCGCGACTGACCCAACTAATGTTGGGTTGGCGTTGGGTACTGTCCATGGGCAAGATATAGCGGTGCATGAACTCACAACCGGCACAAAGGATACTCTAGTAGCTGCACAGATCGCCGAGTGGCTACAGGATGATACGCCAACCCTGCTGGCATTGGATTCGCCGCTTGGTTGGCCTGCCCAATTGGGCAATATCCTGCATGCTCACGAAGCGGGCGACCCAATCGAGCTAGCGGCCAATAGTATGTTTCGGCGCGCCACGGATCGCTTCATTCGCGAGAAGTTGAGCAAGCAACCGCTGGAAGTAGCCGCCGATCGAATTGCACGTACCGCCCACGCGGCCTTGGCGCTTTTGGCCGAGTTACGAATACGAACCGGCCAGGCGATTCCACTTGCCTGGCAAGCAGCCGATCTGACCCATATTCACGCGATTGAAGTTTACCCTGCTGCGACACTACGAGCATATGGGTATCGCAAACCAACAGGTGAGCAATCCGCAGAACAAGCTATTCTAGCATTGTTGGCCCGTTATCTTACGCTACCGACACAAGCACACACAACCCAAAGCCGCCACGCAATCGATGCAGCGGCATGTGTGCTTGCGGGTGCCGACTTTATCCGTGGATATGCGCTACCACCAGAGGATTTGACCCTTGCGAAGAAGGAAAGCTGGATCTGGGCGCGGGCACGCATACATGAGCCTGAGAGTTAAACGCAAAGATGCAAAGGCGCAGAGGCGCAAGATGCTGGGGTCGCCCAAAACATACCCAACATCTTGCGCCATTTGCAACTTTTGCGTTAACCAGATTGAACGAATCGCAATCAGGCCGGCCCAACTCCAAGTTGCTGCATTAGCCCAAGCATATCCATCTGAACCCAGTTTTCGCGCCCTTTACCATCCTCCAAACGCCAGATGTCGCTATAGGTGCAGCGGAAGGTGCGGCCCGTTGCGGGGATACCCATGAACTCGCCGCGGTGTGTGCCGGTGAAGTACCCGCGTGTGGCGACCCGATCACCAACCGCGATTTCATCCTCAACCACAACCTTGAAGTCGGGGAACGCAGTGCGAAACATGCCATCAATGATTGCGAATCCCGCCGCTCCGCGTACTGGCACGGGAAAATCATGGTTAAGATACTCTGGGTGGACAAGCTCCTGATAGAGCTCGGTATGGCCCGCACTCATCGCGTCCTCGAAAATCCGCCTGATCACGCTTTTGCCCTGATTGACTGTCATGACGAGAATCCTTTCATTAGATAGTTGTTTCATTAGATAGTTGTTCTGCCACCAGAAATAGTGCTTATGCTGTTGCTGTTTGCGGACTAGGAATGGCTCCAAGTTGCTGTAGCATGCCAAGCGCATCATAGTTGTTCCACTGCTCAACAATCAGGCCATCTACACAGCGCACAAAGTTGATGCTGCTCATCGAGATCGCCCGACCAGTTGGTGGAAGGCCCATGAACTCGCCGGTTTGTACGCCCTCGATCTTCATGCGTATCACAACTCGATCACCATCGGCAAAGATGTCTTCGATTGTGTGGCTTAGGGCAGGGAAGGCAGCAAAGAACTGCTCCCAGACAGGCTTAATCGCCTCACGACTCAGCGGGCCAGGCGTGCCAGGAAAATGAACAACATAGTCAGGCGCACAAAACTCATTCAGCACATTCAGCCGATGGTGATGGATCTCGTCGAAGAAGCGCCGGACAGTGGCCAAGTTTCGTTCGGTGGACATCAGAACCTCCTTGTGGTTGTCTCACGGTGTGTCGTGAGCTATAATGGCGACTACTGTGTATGTAGGAACCATATCACCCCAGCGTGCAAAAAGCGTGAAATGGATTGATCGTGAGTTCGCTATCACTCGCGTTGCTTGGGACACCCGCGATCCAATATGCCAACCGCCCTATCGTCTTTCCGACGCGTAAGGCACTTGCGCTCTTGGTGTATCTGAGCGTCGAGGGTGGCACGCATTCACGTGAGAAAATTGCGGCACTCCTCTGGCCCGAGAGCGATACGAACCAGGCTCGCACGACATTGCGTAGCACTCTGGCGCTTCTGCGCGCTGCGTTAGGCGAATCGGCAACGCAACTCATCGCAACTCGCGACTCGCTGGCGTTCGATACGGCGTCTGAGTATACCCTTGATGTACATCTCATTCGCGCGGCGGCTCGGGCAGCTCGCGATATAAGCGAACCCAATAAGACCAGCTTGCTTTTGGATCAGTTGCAGGTAGCGGCAAGCGCCTGGCGTGGCGATTTTATGGATGGCTTCTTGCTTGGAGATGCGCCAGAATTTGATGATTGGGCTACGCTACAACGTGAAGCACTCCATCGTGCTGCAGCGCGTGTATGCGACTCGCTCACGTTCCTGCTGATTGACCGTGGTGAGCTGCCACAAGCATTGGAAATCGCTGGTCTGTGGGTCGAACGCGATCGGCTAAGCGAGGCAGCCCATCGGCGGCTCATTCAGGCGCACGCTGTAGCTGGTGATCGCTCGGCCGCACTCAAAGCTTACGAGATTTGCCGCACGATGCTCGCGCATGAACTGGGGGTTGAGCCAGAACCAGAGACAGAGGCATTGGCTGAGCGAGTCCGAACAAGCGTAGAGTCGCTCTGGCCTGAGGTAGGATCGATGCATGGGCTAGCCACCGATCTGCCACCAGCATCCATCCGCCCTACCGCCTTCGTTGGCCGTGCAGATCAGCATCTCGCGTTAGTCGCAGATTATCGTGAGGCAACTCAATCCAATACGCGCGTAACCGTAGTGCTGGGCGAACCAGGCATTGGCAAAACCCGCCTCGTTAACGAGTTTCTTTCCTGGGCGGGCACACAGGATGCCGATATCGTCCAAGGGCGCGCGTATGAGACTGGTGGCCGCCTGGCCTATCATCCACTGATCGACGCGCTACGCCATCGGCTTGAACGCATCGCTGATCCACAGGCCCTTCTTTCGAGGATTTGGTTGGCCGAGCTTGCACGGCTCCTGCCTGAGCTGCTCAGCCGGATAGCGCACGTGCAAGCACCAGCCCAAGAACCAGAGGCGGAGGCGCGTACACGGCTCTTTGAGGCGGTGGCGCAATTAGGTCATGCGCTCGCAAATCAAACCTCACTTGTGTTATTTATCGATGACCTCCAATGGGCAGATATAGCCTCGTTCGACCTTTTAGCCTATCTGATTCGCCGTTTGGCTGCCCTGGGTTCACGTGCACTGATTATCCTCACAGCACGGACGGAGGATCTGGAAGACATCATCTATAACGATACAGGTACTCCGATCACAATTGCATCCTGGTTAGCGGGGCTTGGGCGCGATATCCCACTACGCGAGTTGCGGCTTAGGTCGCTCACGCGCGAAGATACGGGGCAACTTGTGCGCGCTCTGATTACTGAGCGGCAATTAACCGAGGGCAATACGACATCCAGCGGTCATTGGTCAGTGGTTGAGTCGCTCAAAGCGTGGCTCTACGAAGAAACAGGAGGCCAGCCATTCTTTCTTGTGCAAACGATCGGTGCGCTCCTGGAAAGCAGGGCGTTACGGCAGGCTGAATCCGGTGGGTGGGAATTAAGCCCACCACTCCGCGGAGCCTTGCTCCCAAGTGGCATCCGCGATTTAGTACAGTCACGGTTGAACCGGCTGAGCACTCCTGCGCATCTTGCATGCACCGCTTGTGCGGTACTTGGCGATAGGTGCGATTTTGAGCAAGCTCGCTATGTGAGTGGGCTGGAGATACCAGAAGATGTACCAGCACTAGAAGAACTCTTCCGGCGCGGATTGCTCTATGAGCGTGATGGATACTACCATTTTACCCATGATACGATCCGTGAAGCAGCCTATGCTGGAATGAGCGAAACGCGGCGGCGCGTCTTTCATCGCCGTGCGTTAGCAATCCTCGAAGAGTCAGGCAGCTCTGCCGCCCAGCTAGCGCATCATGCCATTGCAGCAGGGCAATCGGAGGCAGCGCTGCTCCATTCGGTCGCGGCTGGTGATGAGGCAATGCAGTTGTTTGCGATGCGTGCAGCAATTGGACATTATGAAAAGGCGCGCACGTTACTCATGGCGCAGGGGCGCAAAGTGGTGATTTCAGCGTCGAATCAGCCCAAACCAATTCCTTCGGGCATGTTCCTGCGTCTTGGCAGAGCGTATGAATTTGTCAGCGCATGGGATCAGGCGCGCAGTGTCTACGAAGATTTACTAGCACGCGCACGCACACACCAGGATGTCTCAATTGAATGTGATGCGTTAAGCCGCCTGGCGACGGTTGCAGCACAAGGTTTTTTCGATTTAGGACAAGCACTGGCATTACTCAGTGAGGCGCAGGCGGCCGCAAAACGCAGCGGGGATGCAGCACGCTTGGCAGAGACTGAGTGGAACTTAGCCCAGGTCAACTTCTACTGCTGGAACCTAGAGCAATCACTTGAATATGGAAAGCATGCCCTTGATTTGGCACTCGAGTTGGAAAACCCAGAGCTCGAAGCGCGTTGCCGCAATATCGTCGCCTATAATACGATGATGATCGGAAAGCAAGATACAGCAATGGTGGAAGCCGAGGCTGCACGCGTACTCTTCAGCGCACTTGGCAATCGCGCGATGGAGGCCGATTGCTTAAGCATGACAGCGATCATGCAGGTGCATTCAGGGAATATAGCAGCTGGTATTGCTGCGGGGCGCGCAGGAGTATTGATCGGGCAGGAAATCGAAAATCCCTGGGGGGTCGCGAACTGTGCTCATCCACTCGCACGTGGCCTATTGGATCAGGGCGAGTGGGGCGAAGCGCTCGAGATCGCACTGACCGGAGTAGCAGCCGCTCGCACAGCACGACATCCACCATCACTTGTGTTCAATCTGCTGGCGCTAGGCGCTGTGTATCGTGCATATGCGGCCTTGGATATGGCTTGTGCTGTGCATGGCGAAGCACTGGCAATTGGTGAGGCAATGCACCACCCACTCCTCTGTGAATGGTCGGCTATCGAGCTATGTGCCGATGCAGCCCATGCAGGAGAATGGACAGTCGCTGGTGGTTTTGCACAACAAGCGTTAGCGTTACGCCGCGAAGGGCGCGTCTATGTTGGCTGCTCGCGCTGGTTGGAAACCGAAGCACTTGTACGCATGGGATTATATGCCAGCGCAGTTGAGGATCTTGAGCAGGCTGAGCGTGAAGTACCAATCCGCCTCCGGCTGGTTCTTCAACTAGAACGCGGGAAGGCTGTCGTTGCTGCTGTAACTGGTGCGGTATCCGTCGCCATTCAGCATCTCGAAAAAGCCTATGCCTTGGCTACCCAACTTGAACTTCGTTATGATTGCTGGCAGATTGATCAAGCTCTCACCACACTCTACGTATCTATTGGTAGCGCGGCTGCCACTGCCAGCCAGGCGCGTGCGGCGGAGGCAATCACAGCGTTTGCCCTACGTGTCACAGACCCAGAATTGCGTGCGGGGTTGCTTGCGAGTGTATCTGATTGATTCGGCACAACTAACTTCTTAGCAACGTCATTTGGAATTGGAGAACCGGCCATGTCTATTGTGGATCTCTATCAATCTTACCGCACACGTGGCTATGTTGCCACACTCGATCTGCCAACCACACAGGCAGATGAGCTGTTCTACCTCGCGCTACTTGCTTTTGGTGAGCTGGATTTCGTGCGCGCTGCAAAGCTGGCCGCAAGTGCCGCGCATGCCGCGCCAGAGCGCCTACTGTTTGCTGCTGGAGCTACGTTCTTGGCGCGCTATCAGGTTGGCGGTCGCCAGAG
>JANLSE010000382.1:0-2028 GCA_031362265.1 Roseiflexaceae bacterium | reverse complement strand
CGGTGGCCGCAGGAGTGCGGTACCAGCATCTGTTGTTCGCAGCCACTGCATTGCACCTGCATCTTGGCGCTGGCCGCGGTGCGGCAGCGTTTGATGGCTGCCAGTGCCTGCATGTGGCCACCATTGAGACGGTCACTGTATTGCGCCCGGAAGTCTTTCTCGAAGCTGTTGATGACACTGGCGAGCCGGATCATGTGGGCTGCTCCGCGTTCGACTGCCCGGCCTTGGGCTGAGCCGCATTGACCTGTGTTCCTTTGATCTGCCCCCAAGTGATGTTGAACCCATCCATCAGTGCGTTGATGCGCTCGATCGCGTGATGCTTGGTTTGATCGGTCAGGTGGGTGTAGCGGACAGTAGTGAGAATTGATTGGTGGCCAAGGTATTGCCGTACTTCGTTCAGGTCGATCCCGGCTTCGATCAGGTGAGTCGCATAGCTGTGGCGCAGGCTGTGCGGGGTGATGTTTTTTTTAGGCCACAGACCTTGACTACTTTGTGCAGTGCAGTCTGGACACCGCCTGCGTCCATGTGCGTGGTGGCGCGCGCGGCGTATTTGACGCCACCCTGGCGGCTGGGGAACAGCAGTACCGGATTGCGATGCAATTGCCAGAAGCGGCGCAGCACTCGATGAGTGGCATCGGGCAGCGGGACGAGGCGGTCGCGGTTGCCTTTGGCGTCGCGGATGTGGACGCGCCTGCGTACGGAGTCAATGTCTCCCACTTGCAGGCGCAGCCCTTCTCCGAGCCGCAGACCCATGCTGTAGAGGATAAAGAAGAACACGCGGTAGCTGATGATGCGGGTGGCGGCAAACAGGCGTTGGCTTTCTTCGACTGTGACGATGTCGGGCAGGCGTTGGGCCTTGGGCGGTTTGATCAGGCCCGGTGCAATCCACGGTTTGCGCAAGACGTGCTGGGTGTAGAACTTGAGGCCATACAGGTCGAGCTTGACGGCGCTCCAGGAGTGCGAGGCCAACAGCTCGGTGAAAAAATCAGTCAATTGCGCTTCGGTCAGATTGTCGATCTGATAGTCGAACCGGGCGCCGATGCGGCGGATTGCGCGCGAGTAGGCTTCTATCGTCTTCGGACGCATCCCTTTGAGCTTGAGGTGCTGGAGATGCAGCGCGTAGTTCTGGTCGTAGTGTTGCTTGATGCTGGCGCTGGTGCCGGTGCTGCTGCTTGCATTGATACGGGTGCTTGAGTTGGCTCTTGCGGCGGTCGTTTCCATCTTCGGGTAACCTCTTCATCTGATTTCAATGAACCCCTCGTTTGCTTGAGGGGGTGAGGTGTCATTGTGGTTCCCGCTCTACAGCATCGCCTTCTCCGCGTAGCGGCTTCGTCCAACACTACATTCCAGCGGAGTCGCTGCGCTCCCCGCTGAATTTCACGTTGGCCGACTTGTTCTTCGCTTCAATGAGCGCCGCGTACCCATCGGTGGTAATGCCTTTCGCGTCAAGCAGGCCGCGCCGCCTGAGCGCCCATTCCGTGGCTGTTGCGCCACCGTGCGCAGATCGCCCATGTAGTCCAGCGCCGAGATCAATACCCATACTTGCGTTGCTCAGCATAGACAGCATCGGCCCTGTCAGTTTTTTCGGCTTATCGCGCTTCTTCATTTCGGCTCCGTTGCGTCGCCCAACCCTGCGTGCGAGCGGGACTCGCCGCGCTCGCCCCTCCACTCCACGTTAGAGATCATATGAAAGAGTCTCAATTCGGGTTCGAGTATTCGTGGGCTGACCTTCAGCCAGTTCGCGCCTTAGCCATCACAGTTCTCGCTGCGCAGGTCGTCGGTGGCGCCATAGGACTGGTTTTTGCACACCAAGCTAGCTGGTTCCTCAAACTTTGGTTCGGCGGTGCATTGGCAACGTTTCCCGCCTTTCTAGTTGGGCTGGCAATCCAATCGCGTTTGCGTCCGGGGAGCATCGGCGAAAACAAAGTCATGGTTCGCCGCATGGGCCTCATAGCATTGGTTCTATCGCTAGTTGCGATCTTCATGCCCTACCTCGGCTTCGACCAATGATCTCTAACCTTGTGCTCG
>JANLSE010000365.1:0-6349 GCA_031362265.1 Roseiflexaceae bacterium | reverse complement strand
CAGAATCGCCCTGCTGGATCACATTTCCCATCATTGAAGCGATTATCTTGCAGCTCAGGCTCAACCTCCGCGATCATCTCGATCTGTCCACTCACCAGGTCAAGGGTCGCAAAGCCATGTTGCACTGCGAGCAGGAGATTACCAGATTGCCTTGGTACTGCCGCGCCAACATATTGACCAACAGCAAACGACCGCTGCTCACCAGTGTGTGGATCGAAGGCATGCACCCGATGTTCCACGATATCGACCCAGTAGAGTAGCTGCGCCTGCACACCCCATACCGGCCCTTCGGCAAGGGTTGCTCCCGCTGCGATAATCAACTCAGCGTTGTTTGCCATGTTGTTTCCTCCCCAGGATAGCTCGCTACGAATAGCTGGATATCACGTTCTTTATATAAAAACGCCCTGAGCATTCCTGCCCAAGGCTTCCTAATGCCGTAAACTGTGGCTCCCTGACCTGGATTCGAACCAGGAACCTACTGATTAACAGTCAGCCGCTCTACCGTTGAGCTATCAGGGATCATTTTCATAAGCCTTGTGGATTATACACATTGGCGGCGGTTCTGTCAATGCAGAAAAAGCTGTTTGCCGAATAGGATGCCATCTGGTATACTAGATACACGAACAGGTGTGTTTATTGAATGCCGTCTTTACGGCGTTTTCTTGTGTAGGAGCCAATATGCAGTTGCTCTATCTTGATCCACGCTCGCTTGATGCTGATCCACAGGGAGTGCGTGAGGATCCTGGTGAGATTGAAGGCCTCGCGGCGACGATCGCGGATCAGGGGTTGCTTCAGCCACTTGGTGTGACAGACGCTGGCCGCGGGCGTTATCGTGTTGTATACGGTAATCGTCGGCGCTTGGCAGCCCTTAAACTCGGCCTTGAACGGGTGCCATGTATTCTGCTTGATCGTGACGACCCACAGACGCTTGTGCGCCAGTTGACCGAAAACCTCCAACGGCGTGATCTAAATGATCTTGAAAAGAGCCTGGCGTTCAAACGACTCCGTGATGACCTTGCGGCAACGAGTACTCGTGATGAAGGCACCCTCGATGAGGCGACTGCCGTGATCGTTGGCCTGGCCGCACGTACCGTCCGTCGGTACCTCGGCCTGCTTGATTTGCCACTCGAAGTCCAACAACTCATTCGCAGTGGCGACCTGACCGTAACACAAGCTCAGCACCTGCGGCGTATTGCCAATGAGCGTACCCAAATCGAACTTGCGCGCGCTGCCGTCGATGAGGGCATGTCCGCAGCGGAACTCAGCCGCCTCTCAAGCTATTTTGCGGCAAATCCCAATCTCTCATTAGATGATGCCCTGAGTGCTCTGCAACAAGGGATCAACCCTGGCCTTCCTGCCTCAGCCTCTGCGCCTATGCTTGGCGGTGGTCCACTGGCCAAAGGTGGCGCAGTGAGTCTGCCTGGTATGAATCAGAACGATGACGACTTGTGGGATGATGAGGAAGATGCTGAGCCGACCGAAGATCCACTTGGTGTGATGGATGAAACGCTTGAGAATCAACCCAAGAATAAAGCCAGAGTCTTTCGTATTCGCTCACTCGACCAGATGCTGGATGAGACCGATCGTCTCGCCCGTGCTCACGCCGAGGGCGATTTGGTCAAATGGATCGAGAAAGATACGAGTGCACCAATGAAGGTTGGCCTACTACTGCGCCAACTCGAAACCCTTACCCGCACCCTCCGCAACGTCGCAACACAACGCGGCTGGGAGTTTGAGGAATAAGATGCCAGACGCGGAGCATGTGAGCATTGCAATATTGGTTCTCAGTTCTTGGTTCTAAGCGGGCGAACACAAGGTTCGCCCGTACGATAGTTCTTGTTCTCTTGTTCCCTTGTTCCTTTGTTCTTGGTTCTGCGGTTCGGTTCTATGCTAATGCGTGAGCGGTGTCATTGGGATCTTGCCCTCACCCCATGTTGCCGCAATCCATAGCGTAAGCTGCGGAAGCATCACTACCAGCGCTAATGACCACGCGACAAGTTGGCCGTTTCTGCCACGGCTGGCGATTCGCCCAAGCGGTAATGCAATCAAGGGCAACATGAGTGGCAGTGCAAAATAGAAATAACGCACCTGTACATCCAGCACAAGATCAACTATCAGGAAGAAGAGTGTTACTCCAAGCCATGTGATTGGCACGACTCGTTGTTGTAGCCATGTGTGTGTATCTTTCACACTTGGCACACTTGGCACACTTGGCATACTTGGTGCAAGTAAACACAACCCAAGTGGCGCTAGCATCAAGCCAATGTCGCTATAGGCCAGCCGTAAGCCATTAATCAGAAGAATACGATATCCCTTTAAGAAGGTGCCTGAGCCAACACTCTGTGGTACGACGGTTGTCATAGCATGTGCAATTGTTGGACCGATGATTTCGACATATAGAAACGCAAGCGAAACGATGCATGTGAGTGTGAATAACCCCCAGCCCCACCACGGTATTCGCCAGTAGGCAATCGTGGTAAAGATCAATAACAATCCCATCCAACCAAGTGCCAATAGTGCCACACCAATATGCGAGAAAATCGCAAATGAGAGCAATATCATTGCCAGCAGCCAGGTTCTGCGGTTTGGTGGCGCACTACTCGCGAGTAACAACAATGCCAGCGGTGCAGTAAACCATTGCCCAAAGATCTGTGCCGAAAAACTATATCCCATTGCACCAAATGCAGCGATATTGGCCGCGTACAATGCTAAGGCCAAGCGTGCCGCATGTTTACCACCGCCAAGTTTGAGTGCAATTAGGCCAATCACCAATGCTGTCAGTCCATCCATGAACGCAAGGCCACCCTGCATCAGCGCTGGCATGTCGCTGATCGCGAGCATACCTGGCATAAGCCCAAGATATGGCCCGGTCGGATAGATTGTCAAGCCTTTTGCAAATTCTCCCGATGGCGCAATAATATAGAGCTGCCCAATAATTGTTGTGGTGAAGCGACTCAGGTTGCGGCCAAGATCCTGGCCACCAAAGCTTGGGTAGAGCACCCCAACCAGCCGAATTGTAATGGCTGCCAGCATAAGTGCCCATAATACGCGCAGTTCTTGGGCTTTCGTGAAGCCATGCTCTGGATGACATGCCCAATACTCAATGCGCGGCAACACAACCATGGTGAAGATTGCCAGAACCAACCCTGCTCCAGCAAGGCGCGGTAAGAAATCCATCGATAAGAGCAGTTCAGAGCTGAGGAGCGCAGCTAGGCCAAGAGCAACACCAACAAGCAACACCAACTGTGGGCGTGGCCGCCAACCTAAACGGAAGACGGTCAGTTGAGTGAGCAGCAGCACTGCCAATTGTGCCAGATATTGAACAGCTGGTGGAAAAGGGATACCGCCATGCAGGTTGCTGATTGCAAAGCGCTCAAACTTGATTCCTAACTGCCGTGGATCACCAGGCGCTTCGTAGGTTTCGCTCTGAATATCGATCCAGGTTTGCTGCCCAGCATCAGGCAAGAGAACCTGTAGTGTACGCGGTTGGGTTGCAGCAGTAAATGCAAACCATGGCGAATCATGGAGCATCATCTGCACATTCGCAGGAATTGGCCGCCCGCCGAGTTTGAGCGTTATGATTGTGTGTTCTCCAACGCCCACCTGATTCAGCCAGAGCCGACTATTTGCTCGTGTCCAACGATATGAGGTTCCATCTTCAGCAACTTCCTGCGGATGAACATCCTCAAGATAATATTCGTCGCGGAAGGTGCCAACTTGCACCCAATACACACCTGGGTTGAGCTGGAGCAATACAATATCTGCGAGAAAGAGCAACAGCGCCATGGCAGCATAGATAATGCCAGCAGATTGCAGGCTGCGACGTTGCTGCGTTTGTTGGTCGATTGTGTTGTGCGCTGCGCGGGGTGTGCTTACACGCGCGCCAGTTGGCTTGGCTATTTGCATATGGTTTGTATTATAGCCGAACTCATAGAACAGATCATATTGCACTGCCCTGAACTGTGATCTAAACCCTATGGGTAGCTGAGTAAGTGCTGTGAGGTGGTGCGCTTAGGGTTGGCCGGTTACCGGTGCCATCATCACTTGACATAAAAAGATTCGCCATTCAGAAGGCGATGATGGATCAACTGGAATAGTGATAGTGCTCACGGTATGGTTGTTGGTTTCGTTCAGTTCAGCAAACCAATTATCGGGGTCGGCTGTTGAGGTAAGCAGATACTCCCCAGGTGTTAAGGATGTTACATCGATATATTGGTCGGGTAGATCCCATTGATACACATCTCCCCAACCAATCGAGAGCCCCATAACAACACTCACGCTTTGCTGTGTTCCACAGCCAGGGTATTGTGGCTGTGTGGGTGTATTCGGTAATTGTGCGCCAGCATGGTCGTTATCGAAGAAGCAGAAGCCAGATTTGGCGCCAATACCTGCGCTGGCTGGATTTCCAATTGGTGTGAGTTCATAGCGTTCTAGGTTGGTAACATGCCAATGATTATGGCCATCCCTCGCAAACGACATCGTCGCAGGCGTTGTGAGTTCACGTACGCCACCACTGCTGTTATAGATTCGCTGCTTCACATTCGTCATCAATGCATCATTGATCGAAGCACGTGATCCCTGAACCTCGAGCGGGCCACTCCCCACATTCACAATTTCGACAGTGAAACGTAATAAGCGCCGCCCATCACTCGTGGTTTCCAAGAACGTGTCGCGAACAGGTGCCATAATCAGATCAGGGAAAAGATCAGTTGCCGCTAGGGTATGCGCCGGGGCCATATTCCACACACAAATAAACCAGAGAACAAGCGAACACATCCTTTGTTTACGGATGCCGCTCGCTTGCTCTCTGGTTGCCTTGCTCATAACTGCCGACTATTTTACGCCGCGAATAGATGCACTCAGCAGATCACGATTAAGCATCGCGATAACATCAAGCTGAATCTCTTTCGGGCATGCAGTTGAACACTCGCCAATATTGGTACAGCCGCCAAAACCCTCTTCTTCCATCTGGTTGACCATACGAATAACCCGCCGATGGCGCTCGGGTTGGCCCTGTGGTAATAACCCAAGATGGGAGATTTTTGCCGCTGTGAAGAGCATCGCCGAGGCATTTGGGCAGGCTGCGACACATGCACCACAACCAATACACTGTGCAGCATCCATTGATCGATCCGCACTGTCCTTTGCGATTGGCACAGCGTTGCCATCTGGTGCGCTTCCAGTCGAAACCGATACAAACCCACCGGCTTGGATGATTCGATCAAATGCACCCCGATCGACCACCAAATCCTTGATCACCGGGAACGCGCGCGCGCGCCATGGCTCAATTGTGATCTCATCGCCATCCTCGAAACTTCGCATATGCAACTGACATACCGTTGTTGCAGGCATTGGGCCATGGGCTAGGCCATTGACGACCATGCCACATGAGCCGCAGATCCCCTCGCGGCAGTCGTGGTCGAATGCGATTGGTTCCTCGCCCTTTAGGATCAGCCCCTCATTGACGATATCAAGCATTTCCAGGAACGACGTGTCTGGACTGATATCGGTGGCCTTATAGGTTGTCATCTTGCCGGCATCACTCGCATTTTTCTGCCGCCAGACGTGTAGGGTCAGGTTCATGCTCTCGCTCCATATCAAAGAAACGCCGCCACAAAGAATAGCGCTCTGCGCTTACTTATAGCTTCTCGTCGCCAATTCGACATGCTCATAACTCAGTGCTTCACGATGCAACCGTTGCGCACTGCCTGCGCCTGCCCACTCCCAGGCTGCCACATACGAGAAATGCTCATCGTCGCGCTTGGCCTCGCCCTCTTCTGTCTGGCTTTCTTCGCGGAAGTGCCCACCACATGATTCTGTACGATGTAGGGCATCGCGGCACATCAATTCGCCCAATTCCAAGAAATCGGCGACCCGGCCTGCCTTTTCGAGTGATTGATTGAGATCGGCGGCACTGCCGGGCACCTTCACATTTTCCCAGAATTCGGCGCGGATCTCAGGAATGCGCTTGAGTGCATGGTTCAGTCCAGCATCGGTGCGTGCCATTCCACAGTATTCCCACATCACCTTGCCAAGTTCGCGGTGGAAGTCATCAACGGTGCGCTTACCATTGATCGACATAAATCGGCTGATCTGCTCATTCACGCCATTCTGAACTTCCTGGAACGCAGCATGGGTCGTATCGGCTTTGGCGATTCCGCCACGCGCCAGATAATCGCCGATCGTATATGGTAGGATGAAATAGCCATCTGCGAGGCCCTGCATAAGCGCCGAAGCGCCCAACCGATTTGCGCCATGGTCGGAGAAATTGGCCTCACCAATCACAAACAGCCCTGGAATGCTGCTCTGCAGGTTATAATCAACCCATAAGCCACCCATTGTGTAGTGA
>JANLSE010000349.1:0-7227 GCA_031362265.1 Roseiflexaceae bacterium | reverse complement strand
CTTATGCACATCCACATGCTCAAGCTGGCTTGTTGCGGGCAGCACAATATCGGCATAATCGGCTGTATCGGTCATAAATTGCTCATGTACAATGGTGAACAGATCTGTGCGCTGCAATCCTTCCACAATCAGACCCGCATTTGGTGCCGAACTGACAGGATTGGCCGCGAAGACATATAGCGCCATAACGGGCGGGTCGTTGACCTCACCCATGAGTGCCGCACCAAGCCGATTCATATTAATTGAGCGGGGCGGGGGTGAGCATTCGGGAGCATGCGTCGTTGCAGAGGTACCAGCCCAGGGAACAAATCCGCTTGTACTATACGATAAGCCACCACCACGCACACCAATCTGGCCAACAATTGCCGGGAGGCAACAGAGTGCGCGTGCTGTTTGGCCGCCATTACCATGGCGCTGGATGCCATCGGCGAATTTCAGCATGGCCGGTTTGGTGGTCGCAAACCGGCGCGCAAGATCAATAATCACATCCGCAGCGATTCCGGTGATCTGCGCAACATGATCGGGAGTGAATTCGGTTGTACGTTCACGCAATTCGCGCCAACCGACACTATGTGCCTCAAGCCATTCCTGATCGTGCAGCCCTTCGGCGAAGATCACATGCATCAGGCCGAGGGCCAGTGCGCCATCGGTTGCAGGGTTTGGGCGCAGATGTAGATCGGCAGAACGGGCTGTGAGTGTACGGCGTGGGTCGATCACAATCACAAAGGCACCCTGTTTCTGGGCTTCGCGCAACAGCGGCATAAAGTGTGGGCCGGTGCTCGCGGGGTTATGGCCCCAGATCAGGATGAGCTTGCTATGTAGCACATCGCTTGGATCAGGTGCCCAGCGCGCACCCAATGTCGCTTCAACCGCCATCTCGGCTGCCGCGCCACAGATTGAGCGTTCAAGATCGCTTACACCCATGCGGTTCCAGAGTCGTGTGCTACTAATCCCGCCCTGTAATAACCCTAAGGTACCACTATATGAATAGGGTAAGATCGCGGCGGCAGTATGTTCGGCAATAATCTGCTTCCAGCGGGTCGTTATTTCATCGATAGCTTCTTCCCACGAAATCTGCTGCCATTCGCCAGCGCCCTTTGCACCAACCCGTCGCAGTGGATGCATGAGCCGATCTGGGTGGTAGACACGCTCAAGATATGGGCGGACTTTTGCACATAGCCATCCTTGGGTTACTGGATGCTGCGGATCAGCATAAAACCGGATGGCCTTGCCATCCTGCACTTCGGTGATCGTTGCACATGTATCTGGGCAATCATGTGGGCAGGCACCACGTACTAATGTAATTGGTTCAGTTGTCATGAGTGTCTCCTTATGATACTTGTAGTATACACTAGCCAAGTTGATCAGTTTCCAACGTAGATCAGCCCTGATCTGTGTGGCTGAGTTCGCACCTTTTGGGTTTGCATGTACCAAGACCAATGTACCCCCACGATTCCAAATCTGTCGCATATCAATCTATTCCATGCTGCGGTATATCTCTGGAACCGAAACCAGACACAGAGAGAGCCACTATGAACACCGCTGAATACCGTTTGCGCATCCGCGAGCTACCCGATACTGAGCGCCCGCGTGAGCGCCTACGCGATCAGGGTGCAGCTGCGCTTTCGGATGCCGAGTTGCTTGCCATCCTGTTACGCGTTGGGGTTGAGGGCCTGAATGCAGTTCAGCTTGCCCAAAAACTCTTACTAGAACATCATGGATGGGCAGGGCTTCAGCGAGCAAGCTTCGAGGAGATCGCCGCACACCATGGAATGGGTGAAGCCAAGGCAGCACAACTTAAAGCGGCACTTGAAATTGGCCGCCGATTATTACTCACCTCGCAGGAATCGCGCCCACAGATTCGATCGCCTACCGATGCAGCACAACTTATGCTGGTAGAGATGTCGCATCTTGATCAGGAACATCTACGGGTTTTGTGCCTCGATACCAAGAATCGTGTTCAGAAGGTTCATACCGTCTATGTTGGTAGCCTGAATAGCTCGATTGTCCGGGTTGGTGAAGTTTTCAAAGAGGCGTTGCGGATCAATAGTGCGGCATTGATTGTTGTACATAACCATCCAAGTGGCGATCCAACCCCTTCGCCAGAAGATGTGCTCGTCACACGCCAGATTGTTGAAGCTGGCAAGTTACTCGATGTCGAAGTACTTGATCATCTGGTGATCGGCCAGGGTCGCTTTGTAAGCATGCGCGAGCGCAATCTTGGGTTTTCGCCATGAGCAACCCACTGCGCTACTACCTCGGCTTTAGTATGGTGAATGGGATCGGCCCGGCGCGCTTGGAGCGGCTGATTGCCTGCTGCGGCACGATTGAACATGCCTGGCATGCAACGCTCTCCGATATGCTTGCGGCTGGCCTGGAACGGCGCTTCGCCGAGGCATTGGTGCTTGCGCGGCGCACGCTCGATCTAGATCATGAACTGGCAGCTGCGGCGGCGAAAGGCATACAATTGTTATGCCGCGAGGATCGAGAGTACCCTGCGGCACTCTTACATATTCCTAGCCCGCCACCGCTGATTTATATTCGAGGGGATCTGGCTCCTGGGGATGCCTGGAGCGTCGCGATTGTTGGCACACGCTCACCAACCAGCTATGGTCGTGAAGCAGCACGGCGGCTGGCGGCTGAGCTTGCCGCTGCCGGAGTAACTGTGGTTAGTGGTCTGGCAATCGGTATCGACAGCGTTGCCCATATCGCGGCGCTCGAGGCCGGTGGGCGTACCATAGCCGTACTGGCCAATGGCGTCGATATGGTCTACCCCGAACGCAACCTGCGCCTAGCCGATCGCATCCGCGCACAGGGCGCATTAATTTCTGAATTTCCTATCGGAACCAGGCCACTGCCACAGCTCTTTCCGGTACGCAACCGGCTGATCAGCGGTCTCACCCGCGCGGTAGTGGTTGTCGAGGCACGGCATGGCAGCGGTGCATTGATCACGGTTGAGTACGCACTGGAGCAGGGGCGTGATGTCTTTGCGGTTCCCGGCCCGATCTACAGCCCTGCAAGTGCCGGGCCACATCAGCTTATTCGCAATGGCGCTGGGTTAGCTACTTGCGCCGCCGATATTCTTGAGGCATTGGGTGGTGAGGACATCCGTGCCCAGCGTGAGGCGCGTGAGGTATTGCCAGATGAGCCGGATGAGCGTGCGCTGCTGGAGCTATTGGCCGAGGAGCCTCAGCATATCGATGAACTGCGCCGCGCGGTTGGCTGGCCAATCGACCGCGTTTCCGCTACGCTTGCACTCCTGGAACTAAAGGGCTTTGTGCGCCAGGCTGGGCCGATGGAGTATCTGCGGGTTTGAGCGCAGAACATTGGAGCGAATCACTATTGGAGTAGGGCTTACGCAGTTATGCGTTATAGTGCCAGCAGTCGTCGTTATCAAAATGAGCGCTTTGCTAAAACAGTTATACCGTGAACGCAATTGTCCACCATGCAGAGCATACCAAAGGCTCATTACGCAATCATAACCATTCTTTTACTTTCTTTACAAGGCTACTATAACTCTTACACTCCTCCATCAAGGAAGATTCATCAAAAGCACCTCATGTAGAAACCACGCCATTTTAATGGCGGTGGAGGAGCAGGAGAACGGCGCAACGAACGGCGTACATATTCGGGCTGGTAGTCGTTGATACGCATGTTCGCTTGTGGTACAATGGCCTTATGAGTGATACCACCTCCACGCGAACCATATGCTGTAAAGTGGTACTTGATAGTACGGCTGATGCGGCCTTGCGCCTGACCCAGGTCGCCTTTAATCGTGCGGCAACGTATTGTGCTGGCGTGGCGTGGGATCAAGGTGTTACCAACAAGAACAAGCTGCATCACATGGTCTACGGCCCAACACGGATGGTCTACGGGCTTGGGGCGCAACTGGCGTGTTGTGCGCGTGACAAGGCGGCTGAAGCGGTACGCGCAGTTCGTGCCGCTCCTGAGAAACGCGATCGGGATACCAACGCGATTATTCCCACAACCTGCCCCATCTTCCGAGATGATGGCTCCATCCGCTATGATGCCAATACCTATCGGTTGATGCGCTTGGATCAGGTCAGCCTCTACACGATGAGCGGGCGGGTCGTTGGTCAGATGGCGTTGGGGAACTTCCAGCGCCAGACGCTCTATGATCGAAGCTGGAAGATTGGTGGCGCGGAACTGATACGGCGCGATGGGGTCTGGTATCTGCACATCACCCAAACCAAAGCCGACGCCGCACCAGATGAGCCAACCGGCTATCTTGGCGTTGACCTTGGGATTGTCACGATTGCGACCGACTCGGACGGTGTGAGCTATTCCGGCTCGAATGTGGAGCGGATTCGCCGCTGGTATGCGGGTCGCCGGGCTGCCCTCCAACGGGTCAATACGAAGTCGGCCAAACGGGGCTTGAAGAAGCTGAAACGTCGGCAGCGACGATTCCAGAAAGATATGAACCATCAAATCAGCAAGCGGCTGGTTGGAATTGCGAAAGGCACCGGACGCGGAATCGCCCTTGAGGAATTGAAGGGCATTCGCGAACGGGTAAAGGTTCGGGGCGCAGACCAACGAGCACAACACAGCAATTGGGGTTTCTTCCAGTTGCGCCAGTTCGTTTCCTACAAGGCCCAGCGCGCGGGGGTTCGGGTGGTTGCGGTTGACCCGCGCTGCACCAGCCAACGCTGTAGCGCCTGTGGGCATACCGAACGGGCCAACCGGCAGACGCAAGCTCTATTTTGTTGTGTGGTGTGTCAATTCGCCTCCCAAGCGGATTACAACGCGGCTATCAACATCGAGCGGGCTGCCTGTCACACAGCCTCTGGTGTCCAACCTTCGGGTTGAGGCGCAAGCCGCCGGATTTTAATCTGTGCGGTATGTTGACAGTACAATCAACCCTATGCTGCAAGCAGATTGCCAATCCCCAGTTTGATCATTATTCAATTGAGTCGTATGTCCAGGGCACAGCCGAGAGATGTTGTGAATGGATTGAGTGAATTTCCAGCTCAATCCTTATATAGCAATCCTAAGTTATCTCTAAACGCGTGCGGTCGTTCAGGTGTGCCAACTCACGGTTGGCCGAGGTATCATTTGGGTCTGGTATCCCGGTTCCGCGGTTCTGCGGTTCTGCGGTTCAATAGGTTCGCTATAAGATTGTATACTCTAAAGGCCTTCCAGCCAATCAAAAGGTAGTGACAATGAGCAAACTAACGGTTCGCGATCTGATCCAGGCCAAGGGCAAGCGTAAGCTTGTGTTAACCACTGCCTTCGATGCATGGACAGCCAAAGCCGCCGAACAGGCAGGTGTCGATATGATCCTTGCCTGGGGGAGCAACCTGGAGCATAGCAAATGGGTGATTGATTCTGTTCGCTCTGGCGCACCCAATACGCTGATTGGGTCTGGCCTGCCTAGCGTTGGAGCATATTCCAGCGAGGCGGAGGCGCTGCGCTTGGCTGGTGAATTGCGTAGTGCGGGGACTGATATTATCTACTGTTCTGGTTTGGTTCCAGAAAAATTCGCGGCGCTGGCGCGGCAAAAATACCCATGTGCTGGGCATGTTGGCTATTTGCCAGTTCAGGATACATGGTTTGGCGGCCCGCGTGCGGTGGGCAAAACCTGGGATGAGGCGTTACAGGTTTATAACGATACCGTCGCCTTAGCAAAAGCGGGTGTGATCGCGGTAGAGATGGAATGTGTGCCAGCTCGGGTTGCCGCGGAAATTACCAAGCGCGTGAATATCCTGGTCTTTTCCATGGGGAGTGGCCCAGATTGCGATGGGCAATTCCTGTTTTCCAGTGATCTGCTTGGCACCAATACCGGCCACTATCCGCGCCATTCGATTACCTACACACGGCTCTTGGATGCAGCAACCAAGGCATTAACCCAATATCGTAATGATGTCGAAACTGGCGAATACCCGGCCAAGCAGCACACAATCACAATCAAAGACGACCAATTTGAGCAATTTCTAGAAGCGATTCAAACCTAATACCAACTCGCGTTCTTGGGTCTATTTTCACCACAGAGGCACAGAGAGAAAGAGACGCAAAGCGCGCTCTTATATGACTAAACTCTGTGTCTCTGTGTCTCTGTGGTGAACCTCTGGCAGATCACACGCTGCAGCGCACAAATGCATCGCGCAGCACGGCAAATGGGTCGCCGGTTGGGATGAACTCCTGGCCTACATAATCCTGATAGCCAGTTGCTTCGATTGCCCGCATAATTGCTGGATAATTCAGTTCTTGAGTATCATCAATTTCGTTTCGCCCTGGGTTACCGGCGGTGTGATAATGCCCAAACCAGGCATGGTTCTCGCGAATGGTGCGAATGATATCGCCCTCCATAATCTGCATATGGTAGATATCATAGAGGAGTTTCACGCGCGAGGATCCAACCATCTGGCAGACTTGCACACCCCAGTCGGTGTGGTCGCACTGATAATCGTGGTGGTCAATTTTGCTGTTAAGCAGCTCCAGAATCAATGTCACACCAGCATCTTCTGCCGCACGTGCCACCCAGCGCAGCCCTTCGGCACATGCCTCAGCACCTTCCGCGTCATTCAATCCAGCTCGATTGCCACTGAAACAGATCAGATTTGGGATTCCCCACTGTCCTGCCAGTTCAATATTTACCAGCAGTTCACGTTCAATCCGCGCATGGTTCTCACGCCGATTAAGTCCTTCCGCAATCGAGGCATGCCCAGCAATTGTGCTGATTGTCAGACCATGATCACGCACCAGCGCCCAATGTTCCTGCGGAACCTGCTCCAACCCCGGGTAGCCAATCTCAACAGCCGCCCGCACAAATGCTTCCGGAGTCATAATCCTCGGCACACAACACCACCACACGATTGATTGTTTAAACACAGAGAACTACCTTTCTTAACAGGCCAGAACTACAGAGACAGGTTCAAGATACGGAGACAAGGTAATCAAATAGCGCATAGCGCATAGGCCAAAACAGCCACCTGGCGCTCCTGCGTTCTTGCGTTCTTGCGCTATGCGCTTTTGCGCTCTGCGCTCTACAGCTCCTTTGCGCTTCCATCACGCACTTCGATCAGGCGCTCGGCGAAGTTCTCGATAAAGGCACGATCATGAGAAACGGCAATCACTGTGCCTTCAAAGGCTTCGAGTGCCTCCTCAAAATGCTCGCGACCCTCAATATCCAGGTGATTCAGAGGCTCATCGAGCAGTAACAGATTACAACCACCAAGTAACAGCAGCGCAAGCTGCAACCTACTAAGC
>JANLSE010000318.1:0-7087 GCA_031362265.1 Roseiflexaceae bacterium | reverse complement strand
TTCCTGGCCCTGCTCAACTCGCAGCAGGTCCTGACCGGAACGTTCGACCTGGCGAGCTTCGTCACGCTGACCCAGATTGCCACGCTGACGGCGGGCGCCATCGCCCTGATGTGGATCGGCGAGCTGATCACCGAGCGCGGGATCGGCAACGGCATCAGCTTCATCATCTTCGCCGGCATCGTCAGCCAGGCCCCCAGCGCCATCGGGGCGTTCCTGGCCAGCCCGAATATCCCGGCCTTCATCGCGTTCGCGCTGGTTGCCATCGCGGCCGTCGCGGTGATCATCTACATCCAGGAAGGTCAGCGTCGGATCCCGATCCAGTACGCGAGCCGTGTGCGCGGACGGCGGATGTACTCGGGCGGCCAGACGTTCCTGCCGCTCCGGGTCAACCAGGCCGGCGTCATCCCGATCATCTTCGCGGTGAGCATCCTGCTGTTCCCGGTCCAGCTCGCCTCGTACTTCACGGCGTCGGATATCGCCATCGTCCGGGACATCGCGAACGGGATCGTCTTCCTGTTCAACCCGCGCTCGATCTTCTACGTCGTCCTGTACTTCCTGCTGACGGTCGCGATCCTCGCCTCGCTCGTCGCGGGCACGCTCGTTCTGATGTGGCTCGGCGAGCTCATCAGCGAGCGCGGCATCGGCAACGGCATCAGCTTCATCATCTTCGCGGGCATCGTCGGACGGCTGCCGACGACCGTCGCGCAGACCATCGAGGTGCAGACGAACTTCATCGCGCTCGCGTCGATCGTCGCGGTCGGCGTGCTCGTGATCGCCGCGATCATCTTCATCCAGGAAGGCCAGCGCCGCATCCCGGTTGAATATGCCAGCTGTAAAGGCGCTGAAGTATGCGGGCGTTAACCACACCATTGATCTCTTACGGCGTGCTGGCGTCAGCAGCCTACGGCGTGGCGAAGGCTATTATGGCTTGGCACTAACCCTGGGTGGGGGGGCTGTTACGCCACTGGAACTAACGACGGCCTATAATACATTGGCGAGCGGTGGTCGCTATTACCCGCCGATTAGTATTCTGAAGATTACCGCAGCTGATGGTCGGGTAATCGATCAGTATGTTCCTTCGAAACGCTCGCTGACCCTCAATCCGGATCAAGTTGCGATTATTAGCGATATTCTGAGCGATGATAAAGCCCGTGAACCGGTGTGGGGTTTGGGTAGTAAGCTCAAACTTTCGCGCCCAGCTGCGGTCAAAACCGGTACTTCAAACGATTGGCGCGATGCCTGGGCAGTTGGTTATACCCCCTATGTGACAGTAGGGGTATGGACCGGTAATAATAACAATGAGGAAACTGCTAAGGTTGAAAGCTTGACCGGTGGTGGTGTTATCTGGAATAGTGTTATGGAGGAACTTTTTAGTAACCCACACTACCAGAAACTGCTGGCAGAACCATACCCGGCAGGCCGTATTCCTTTGACATTCGATTTACCACCAGCGCTAACCAGCCGCCCGATTTGTAAGCTGCCTGGCCCATTCAATAATTACAGCCAGGAGCTGTTTACACCGAAAATGCTTGTTGCACTGCAACAGTACCAGCAAACCCAAGCGGCTTTAGCACTGCCAGGTGCGACACAAGCAACAACAGCGACATTGAGCCTGGATGGATGCGATCTTAGCCAGGAAATTGATGTTGTTAACTATGGCGGCCCACTACCTGAGAATCAGCAGCCGCCTGAGCCGAACGCGCCACCAATCGATCCCGCACAGTATTACTGCCGCCCCGATGGAATGGCCCTTCCACCTGAGGTATTAGTAAAGCTAACCGTTTGGAAGTTGCCCTCACCAGATTCGTCGATCCGAATTGACTATCGGTGGGATCGCATTAAGGCGGTGGGGATTGATCAGATTCCAGCTTGCACGCCCGAAATGCTTGCTACCGCGGGTGTGCCAACAACTCCCTATGTGCCAGGATCAATTCGCATGCCGAATCTCCAAGGGCTTGGAGAGAATCAGGCGAAAGAACAACTTGCCTTGCTTGGCATTACAGGGGCGTATGTCGATTACCAAGGCCGTGATCGCATCCCAGATATTTACGACAAGTTCGGCCCGTATGTTGTTGTAAGCACCATTCCAGTTGCTGGTGATTGGGTGATTCCTGGTTCGACGGTTGTACTCGGGATTCGCGCGCCCTGATAGATATGGCAGGGTTGGAGATTTCGGTGGTACGCGCTTACCTGGTACTATGTTAAGGCTCAAGCAGGTCGAGAGCTGCATTCCAGATACGCATACGTTGTGCATCGCCCCCTGTATCTGGGTGGTGTAAGCGTGCCATCGCGCGGCGAATGGCACTAATCTCGTCTGCGGTGAGCTGGAATCCCTCGCCGCCAAGCGATGTAATTGTCGGGTTGGCAGATGCACGCGCACGCCACATGTCGCGCTCATGTTCAACTTCTGCATTCTTGCGCGTAATCTCAACCAGGTTTTCCACTGTCAATTTGAATGTCTGGGCAACCTGAGCCGTCGACGACTGTTCTTTCTCGATTTGGCGTTGTATCTTCCGCGCTGTTGTATATGCTTCCGAGAGCTCACGCAGCAGCCAAGCTACCTCGTGGTCGCTAGAGATCTGAGGATAGGATTGCGCAAAATCGGAATCAAGCGTCACGCGAAGCCCCTCACCTTCCAACAACATACTGGGCGACGATAAAGATGATCAGTAAGATTACCAGTGTCGCAATCACAGCATACAATATAGCACGCTCGGTGTCGATCAGGCTTGAATCGCCACGAATAGAATGTTCAAACCCAATCAATGCAATGGTATGCGGTTTATCCCCCAATTGATAATCGACCTCGGTGACAGGTATGCCACGAATCGTGAGTTCAGCTGTTTTTAAGCGTGCATCGCCTTCGCGGGCTGGGCGCGCCTCCTCCAGTAACTCTTTAAGAGGTTGTACCTGCATCCACTGTGGATCATCCGGATTGATCGTTCCTTTAAAAACGAGCTGTGCGATTGATTCGATCGTTGGCTGATGTAAACCACTAAAATCATCGTTTGTGCGATGCAGTTTGCCAAAGCGCTCCCACGTAAAGACCTCTTCTTCAACCAATTGGCCAACACTCTGGCAGCGGCTACAATCGCGCTGGCCGTAGCCATGGCAGGTTGGGCAGTTTTCCTCAAATGGCTCGCTACGCTGTTTGCCATCAGCATCCACAACTTTACGTGTTCGGCTTAATGTGCCTTTGCCAGCACATCCTTTGCAAGGGAGTTTCTTCGAACCATTACATTCAGGGCATGCAACAAGCTGGCGCGAACCGGGAAGTGGCATCTGCTCGGAATGGGCATCAATAAATGGCTCATATTCGGGTAGATTGACTTCCCATACGCTACTTTTGCGAGGGTAGGGTTCAATTGGTACGCCACTATAAACTACCTGCTGCGTTTTAGGGGCCGATCTGCGCTCATAATGAGCACGTAGCTCATATAAATAGACATTATAGCTAACAATACTTTCTGTTTGAATCACCTGCCCAAGCAATGGCCTGCGGAGAAACCCTTTACGGCTCCAACGATCAAGATGGCGCTTAATGGCATCTACACGATGTAGGCTGTCGGCACGGCTTCGGCTTTTGGTAATAAATTCGCTCTCAATCCGATCCCCGATAGCCTGTTCTAGTGGGTTATCGAGCCATTCAGCAATTGGCTCCCAGCGCGATTCCCCCATGTCTTCGGTCGCTTCGTCGCGCAGGCTACGTAGCGCCTGGTTCATAGCTACTACTGCTTGGCCGGCACTAGCAAAGCGTTGGCCTGGTTCTGCCGACATCAGCCGCGCGATGACACGCTCCGCCGGTGCGAGGGCTGGGTTACGCTGGCTAAGAATCGCGATATCTGCACCTGCTAAGGGCGGGCGTTCACCAGTGAACATTTGATAGGCAACTGCACCAAGGCTGAAGAGATCATGCGCTGGAGCGATTCGATTTGAGGTGAAATCTTGCTCGGGTGCAGAATAGACCGTACGATAGTCCGCTTCATGTACTCCAGAAAAATCCGGCGTTTCAGGTGATGCGGCCAAACTGAAGTTCGACAAAAACGTCGCACCCTGTGGTGAGACCAAAATATTAGCTGGCTGAAGATCGCGATGCACCACCGAGTGTTCATGCAGATATTCGAGCGCCTGACCCAACTGAACAAATATCCGCAATGCCACCAGTTCGGGCAATGGCCCACTCGCGAGCATAGCGTGGAGCGATTGCGACTCGATGCGTGGGGTAACCATATAATCGCCATAATGTGGATCGTGCCCTGCATCAATGACTGGTAAGAGGCCTGGATGACTTAGTTTGGCACCCAAGCGCATAGCAAGCTGGAATCGGCTGACCGAAACCCAATCGCTACGGCGAAGTACCGCGATTTGGACAGGGCGATCAAGCGTTAAGTGAACGCCACGATACAGCGTTGCCAATTCCTCTTGCCCAATCCGCTCGCCAAGACGGTAGTTTAATAATTCACGTGCTTGGTTAGAACGTGGAGGAGGTGGCATGCTACTCTTTCCGATTGGTTGTCGAGCACGCGCATTAGGCGTTGCCATTGCTTCTTCCTTACCCTACCAACGTACACATGCAGTATAGCGCCGTCCAATCCGCGATGCAAGGTGTATGTAAATTGTAGCACATATGTTTGTATTATTCAAGGCTATTTGCGAGGGGCGCTTGGGTGCTGCTAGCTGCGGTAAGATTTCCGCTATAATGTTGTCACCCAGGCAGTTGCTCAATAGTGAGGCAGGCGGGGTAATGCTATTCGAATCAAGATCAGGATAGACTTGTGCCAATTGTCGATAATTTGCATATCAGCGCTTTTGAGCCGCTCCGACCACCCCGCCAGATTAAGCTGCGCCTTGCGCTTACGGATACGATCAGCCAGCATGTTTACGAATCGCGCCAGACGATCCGGGCAATTCTACGGCGTGAAGATCCGCGACTGATGGTTGTTATTGGCCCTTGTTCGGTTCATGATCCGGCCGCAGCACTTGAATATGCTAAGCGCCTGCACGAAATTTCAGCACGTTACGCAGATCGTCTCTTCATTATGATGCGGGTCTACATGGAAAAGCCACGAACGACGGTTGGTTGGCGTGGTTTGATCAATGATCCGCGTTTAGATGGCTCATATGATATGAACGAGGGCTTGTATCGGGCACGTGAATTATTGTTGCGTGTTTGTGCCCTGGGGGTGCCAACCGCTACCGAGATGCTCGATCCAATCAGCCCACATTATATTTCAGATGTGGTCACTCTTGCGGCAATTGGCGCGCGTACTGTCGAATCGCAAACGCATCGGGCACTTGCCAGTGGTATCTCCATGCCAGTTGGCTATAAGAATGGCACGAATGGCGATATTCTGGTTGCAGTACAATCATTTCTCTCGGCGACCCATTCGCATGGCTTTCTGGGAATCGACGAAGATGGGATGAGTTGTATTGTCAAGACCACCGGTAACCCCGATGGGCTGGTTATTCTGCGTGGTAGTAAGGCTGGCCCAAATTATGATCCCGATACGATTGCACGTACTGAAGAACTGATGCGCTCGTCTGGGCTGATACCAGCGGTCATGATCGATTGTAGCCATGCAAATTCGGGTTCGGATTATACACGCCAGCAACATGTATGGAATAGCGTGATTGAGCAGCGCCAACGCGACCCAAATGCAGTTGTTGGCCTGATGGTCGAGAGTAATTTGTTTGAAGGCAAACAAGCGATCCCCGATGACCTGGCGCAACTACGCTATGGGGTGTCGATCACAGACGCCTGTGTCGGTTGGGAAACGACTGAACACATGCTTGATGATGCCTATAACACATTGAAGTAATGAAGCTGTACACAGTGTATCGCAAGATGTTCATATGGTGATTGCGCTGTGCGCTTATTCAGCGGTTCCTTGAGGATATATGCCAGGAAACACATTCGGCCAATTGTTTCGTGTCACAACGTTTGGCGAATCCCATGGCCCAGCGGTTGGCTGTATTGTTGATGGATGCCCGGCTGGGCTAGAGCTAAACGAGGCACTCGTTCAACATGAGTTGGATCGGCGGCGGGTGGGACAAAGCCGCGTTACATCTGCGCGCCAAGAGGCCGATGTAGTCTCCATCCTTTCGGGTGTTTTTGAAGGCCGCACCACCGGTACACCGATTGCGATGGCTGTGCAGAATACGGATGCCAAACCAGGACATTATGAGAGCATCAAGCATCTCTATCGACCTGGCCATGCCGATTATAGTTGGGATGCAAAGTATGGTTTTCGCGATTGGCGTGGTGGTGGCCGTTCAAGCGCACGCGAGACGATTGGCCGTGTAGCGGCGGGTGCGGTTGCTAAACTTCTGCTTGGTCAATATGGTATCTCGGTGATTGCCTGGACATCACAGTTGGCCGATTTGAAGGCCCTGGTGATTGATGAGGCTGAGATTGAACGTAACATCATGCGCTGCCCAGATGCAACTGTTGCCGCTCTGATGGTGGAACGGGTCGATCAGGCACGCCGAACCCTCGATTCGCTTGGTGGGATCGTTGAGGTACGTGCCCGTGGTGTGCCGCCCGGCCTTGGCGAGCCTGTCTTCGATAAGCTTCAGGCCGATATTGGCAAGGCTATGTTTAGTATTCCCGCCATCAAGGGTCTAGAGTTTGGTGAAGGATTTGGCGTTGTTCATATGAGTGGATCCGAAAATAATGATCCATTTGTGCAGCACGCGGATGGCCGGATTGGTACATCTGGTAATCATCATGGTGGCATTCTTGGCGGCATTTCTACCGGCGAAGAGATTATATTGCGTATTGCGGCCAAGCCACCGGCCTCAATTGCCCAGGCACAACAAACTGTTGATCAACAGGGGAACCTCAGCCAGATCGAAATCCATGGACGCCATGATCCCACCGTCCTTCCACGCCTTGTGCCGATCGCCGAAGCTATGTTAGCACTTGTGCTTGCCGATCATTTGCTTCGGCAGCGTATGGCACGTGCGTAGTTCGTTCCTGTCATCACCATAGAGCGGGTACCCTTTGGGTGCAGAGACGCTGAGAACGAAGATGGAGTAACATAAGAAAAGAGAAACTCCTGCTCGGGACTCTGTGTCCTCTGTGTCT